>NZ_JADQ01000010.1:0-120931 GCF_000518465.1 Paenibacillus sp. J14
AACCAGCGTAGAACGCTGCAACTCCCGATTGAAAACCTATTTGACGGCAGACGCCGCACATGTCCGGGGCATTCAGAAAGTCACAACTCACCAGTATTTGAATGCCATTGTTCTGCTTGCATCTGCGCTCGCCGTTTCTCATCATTCAAAACGGGCTGCCGCTTAAAAAACGAGCTGTTCTAAAATTCTGCAAGTCTGCCCTTTTCTTCATCCATATAATACCATTTTCGAAAATTACCCCTTAACGACAGTGAATATGCTATCGCTTCTTCTCTGAAACGGAATTATGCAAAACACTCATTTAGATACTATACTTATTTAGATACTTAATTTAGATACTTATTAGATACTTACTAGTGCTTGGTAGTGCTTGCTAGTACTTGTTCGATATTTATTCGATGTTTATTCGATGCTTGTTCTAACTGATTCTTAAATACTTGCTCGATGCTTATTGTATACGAGTGAGTTACTAATGATACTAATGGAAGTACTGGCGCGTCTACTCCCATCCCTTCTCTTTCTTCCATTCCACTAACTGACTCAACGGGATAATCATCAAAAGAGGGTGGCGGAGAGAGAAGAGGCCAGAGTCCCCCTGTTGAAACGATCTCAACCCATTGATTTTCTTGCAATTTCTTATTGCTACCAATTTCCCTTGCTAGTAATAACTACTGCCGTGCAGATCTGCTACTTTGTTTCACTCACCGCCTGAGGCAACGGGATAATCACTGAAAGAGGGCGGCCGGAATACTAGCTGCGTACACTTTTCCTGAAAAAAAGCGGGCTCCGGGCAATAGCGCCCGGGCCCGCGTAACGCGTTGAGGGTGGCGATAACTTTAATTGGCGATGGCGTGCCGTTTGAGTCCATGCCTATCACACAACGACACTCCTGCGCCTATGTTGAATTAAATGCCTGGGATTGGGCTGCGTTTATGCTCAGTCTTGCGGTAGAAGGCCTCTAGGCGCTCTTGGACGGCTGGATCGATCTGCTTGCCTTCCAGATAATCGCTGTTATCTTCGTAGCTGATTCCGAGCTCCTTCTCGTCCGTTTGTCCTTCCCACAGACCAGCGGTTGGCGCCTTGTCGATTACGCTTTGCGGTACGCCGAGGCGGACGGCAAGCTGACGAACTTGACGTTTGTTCAGTGAGCTGAGCGGCGTCACGTCAACGGCTCCATCCCCCCATTTGGTGTAAAAGCCGGTAATTGCTTCAGAAGCATGGTCGGTACCCACAACGAGCAGGTTCAGCTCAAAAGCCAGCGCATATTGCATGACCATCCGGGTCCGTGCTTTCACGTTACCTTTGCCTTGCGGGCTGAGGTGACGGGATTGCCCGATATTTTTCAGGCTGTGCTCGACTTCGAGGGCGATTTCATCTACAGCTTCCTCAATATTCGTCTCCACGGTATGTTCAAGGCCAAACGCCTTGGCCACCTCGTAGCTGTGCTCGATGTCCTCCTGCTTCCCGTAAGGCTGGAATACGCCCAGTGTCATGTATGGTTGGCCGGTCTCCTGCGTCAGCTCGTCCGTTGCCCGTTTACACAAGCCCGTGGTTACTGCACTATCAATCCCGCCGCTGATCGCGATTAATAAACCGGTCGTGCGTGCCGCTTTGACCTGCTCCTTCAAAAAGTCAACCCGACGGCGAATTTCCTCATCCACATCAATGACAGGTTTAACCCCAAGCCGTTTAATGATTTCCTGCTGCAAACTCATCTTAAATCCCTCCACATCCAAGATATAACATTTCATGTCAGTAGTATGCCCTAAATCGAAAAACGCCCCAAACCATCCAGACAAGCTGGATGGCGGGGCGAAAGCGACTGATTAACGGCCGCTACAGCTTATCGGCAGAAGCGGTCGAACGCGCTGGTCAGATCAGCGGCGATTTCTTCAGCCGAACGGTCTTCAATTTGGTGACGTTCGATGAAATGGACGAGCTCGCCGTCCTTCATCAAAGCGATCGAAGGCGAAGACGGCGGATACGGTGCGAAATATTCGCGTGCTTTCGCCGTAGCTTCTTTATCTTGACCGGCAAACACGGTAAACAAGTGGTCCGGTGTCACATCATGCTGCAACGCCTTTGCTACGCCCGGGCGGCATTGTCCCGCTGCGCATCCGCAAACGGAATTGACAACGACCAGCGCAGTGCCTTTCGCATTAGGCAACTGTTCTTCGACTTCCTCCGGCGTACGCAGTTCTTGAATCCCCAGCACGGTTAATTCGTCTCTCATCGGTTGTACCATGTCTCTCATATATTGATCAAATGACATCGACATTACCCATCACTCCTTATGCATAATCATATGGCTCTATTTTGAGCTCTCGCACTCGCCTCGCTCTTAGCCAGATTAATTTAATTATACATTCATAGGGAAGGAAAGCAACTCTGCTGATCGACGTCAAATGACCCAACCCCGACTTAAGAGAGTGGGAAAAGAACGGTAAAGGTTGTGCCTTGACCCTCTGTTGAATCGACGGTAATTTTGCCGCCGTGGCGTTCGACGATGCTAAGGCATAACGCCAGCCCCAGCCCTGTTCCCTTCGCTTTCGTCGTAAAAAATGGCTCAAACAGCTTCTCTCGCTGCCCGGAAGGAATCCCAGGCCCTGTGTCGCTGACCATCAGGAGGCCCCCCTGATTAGTAACGCGGGTCTCTATAGTGAGCTGCCCTTTTTCGGTCATCGCCTCCATCGCATTACGCGACAGATTTAAGATCAGCTGCTTGATCTCTTTGGCATTCAGCAACAATTCCGGCATGGAATCATCCAGCTTGACCTCAATCGTTTGACCGCGGAGGTTCGCATCTGCCCAAAGCAACGGCGTCAGTTCCTTAATGATATCGTGGAGATGGCATTTCTCGCTTTCAACCGGACGATTCTGCGCCAGGGAAAGAAAGTCATTGATGATGCCATTGGCCCGATCGAGCTCCTCCATCACGATGCGGTAGTAATGATCCAACGTTGGCGGGCTTTTCTCGCGCATGAGCTGCAGGAAGCCCCGTACCACTGCCATCGGATTGCGGATTTCGTGCGTGATCCCAGCAGCCATCTGCCCCACCAGACTCAGACGCTCTACATGATTCAGCTCCATCCGCAACGTTTCCAGTTCGGTGATATCCTGAACGATAGCTACTGCACCGATCACTTCGTTGGATTTGCTTTTTTGAATCGGAGACGTACTGGTAAAATAAATATGATTATCCGCTTTGATCAAGTCGGTCACTTTCGTTTGCCCTTCGAGCGACTGCTCGACTCGGGAGGCGATGGACTCAATCGGCACGCCGCTGAGCACATCGCTCAACCGGCGCAGCAGCAGATCCTCGCGTCGCGATTCGTTCGGCTCTTTTTGGTACGTCCGATAGAGTTGGAGAAACGTTTCATTTATCGATATAATATAACCTTGTTGATCCAACAGAACGATACCTAATGGAGCAGCGTCCATCATTTGTTGAAGCTTCTCCGCTTCACGGAAATATTCGCGCGACAGCTCCATCACTTGGTCGCGCAGCTTCTCCTTCTCCATGGTGCTTTCGATCATGTAAACGAACAAGCTGCCAACTACCATCGTGACCAACACATTAATGAATCCATTCGTTAAAGCGTTAAGGTCTGAATTAAATGATAGACTTCCGGTCAAAAATGGAGACATGCCAATCATCGTCTCTCCGCCCATAAAGTAAAGAGAGAGGATGGCCACTTTGCCCTGGCGACCGGTTCTTTTGAAATAACGGGAAGTGAGTAGAACAAATGGATACAGGAGAATTCCCGTCTCCATGATAAACCCGATAAGGGTGTAATTTACTGCAAACAGAGGATGAAGTATGATCTGCAGCAGAGCTAAAGCAACCCCGTCCCGGAACCGACCATACAGCATGAGAGCAAAAAGGGGCAATATCCCGAAATTTAATGGGATAACTTCCCATAACCGTGAGGCAAAGATATCGCAAAGCAGCATGCTGGACAAGCAGGTATACATTAAGCCAACGGCGTATGAATGTCCCTCAGTGCTACGGTTGTTATGAGGCCAGCAGCAATTCGTTTTCTCAAACGTCAACGGAAATAGAAATGCAGGCAAACTGGCGATCAGGACTTGAAGCAGGATCTCTTTAACAACATCCACGTTCTCCCTCCTCTGGCGGAAGAATACAAGAATACGACTCTAGTTTCGATTAAATCATAGCCGACAAAGTTTTACAATAATTCATGATTTATTAAATAGTAAGAATAGTACAAATAGAGAGGATATCTACATGAAAAAAGCAGATGTCATCGTCATCGGCGGCGGCCCCTCCGGTCTGATGGCCGCCATCGCGGCAAGTGAGCAGGGTGCAAAGGTTCTTTTAGTGGACAAGGGAGACAAGTTAGGACGGAAATTAGGCATCTCCGGCGGCGGAAGATGTAATGTCACCAATAACAAGGAGCTGGATGAGCTCATCCAGTTTATTCCCGGTAACGGCCGTTTCCTCTACAGTGCTTTAAGCACGTTCGGCAATAAAGAGATCATCGCTTTCTTTGAAGGACTTGGAATCAAGCTCAAAGAGGAAGATAACGGGCGAATGTTCCCTGTCTCTGATAAAGCCAAAACCGTGGTCGATGCGCTGATCAACCAAGTGCGCTCGCAAGGCGTACAAATCCGGGTCAACAGCCCCGTCGCAGAAGTGCTCTACGACAATGGTCAAACTGTGGGCGTCAAGCTAAAAACCGGAGAAGTGCTGGAGAGCCATGCGGTGATTATCGCTGTAGGAGGCAAATCCGTCCCGCATACCGGGTCGACCGGTGACGGATATGCTTGGGCCGAAAAAGCCGGTCACACGATTACTGAACTGTTCCCGACCGAAGTTCCGCTTACTTCGAATGAACCTTTTATCCAAAGCAAGGAGCTGCAAGGGCTGTCCTTAAGAAACGTCTCCCTTTCCGTATGGAACCCTAAGGGCAAGAAGCCGATCGAGCACTATGGCGATATGCTGTTTACACACTTCGGGATATCAGGACCAATTGCTTTACGGTGCAGCCAGTTCGTCGTCAAAGCGCTAAAGCAGTTTGGCACTGGCAATATTGAAGTTTCCATTGACTTTACTCCTGATAAAACGAAGAATGAAGTCTACAACGAAACGCTGAAGCTTGCTGAACAAGATCCCAAAAAATCAATTAAAAACGTATTAAAAGCGTATTTGCCAGAGAAAATCATCCCGATCCTGTTGCAAAAAGCCGAATTAGACCCTCTCCTGACTTACGCGAATATTCCAAAGCAAAAGTGGCTGCAATTTGCCCAGTTGGTTAAACGTTTCCCGATTCGGGTCTACGGAACGTTATCGATTGAAGAAGCCTTCGTAACGGGCGGCGGTGTGAATATAAAAGAAATCGATCCTAGAACGATGCAATCGAAGCTGATGCCAGGACTTTATTTCTGCGGAGAAATTCTGGACGTTCACGGCTATACCGGCGGATATAACATTACGGCAGCTTTCTCAACCGGATATACGGCCGGCCGCAACGCTGCGTTGAGTGCGGGCCACTAAACCGATCGTTAAAACCAAAAACGGGACGCAGCGGAATAGCTCCGCTGCGTCCCGCTTTTTTCATCACGAGGATAGTTGTCTATCCAATTTTTCTGCCAGCTCGATCAGCTCAAGTGGAGTCTCAATCGTGTAACGCGGAATCTCCGAATCGTCTGCTGGCGTCTTCGGATAACGCGGCGTCCAGCTGAGGAACACGCTCGTAATGCCGAGTGCGTTCGCTCCTTTCACGTCGCGGCTGAGGTTGTTGCCGACCATAATGATTCGGGGGATATCGGCTTCCTCCAACTCCATGGCGCCCATCGCGGCCTTGAACATCCTTGGGCTGGGTTTCGTGGCCCGGATGTTCTCGGAATAGATCAGCGTCTCGAAGCATTCATAGATCCCGTTTCGGGTCAGCAGGTTTTTGAAGGACTGCGCGGCGCCGTCGGCGACGATAGCCAGCCGAAATCCCCGCTCCGCCAATGTCTTGACCATCACGTTCGCGCCGGGAATGACCCGGCCGTCCAGTACGATGCCCTCCTCGTCTCGAGTCTCCGAGCTTTCGTCAATAATCGTATCCCCGCAATCCAGGAAAATAATGAGCTTTCTCGGATTCGGATTTGCTGGGGCATGTTCAACAATCATATCGTTACACCTCTTAAGTTTAATTGTTCTGCATAGTGGCAGGCCACGGAATGGTTGCTGTTAATCTCTCGCAGTTCCGGCGATTGCTGCATACACTTCTCGGTCCGGTAAGCACAACGCGGATGGAAATGGCAGCCGCTTGGCGGATGGGCCGGATTTGGCACCTCTCCTTCCAAAATGATCCGGCTATGGTTCGCTTCCGGATCAGGCTGCGGCACGGCCGACATCAAGGCTTCCGTATATGGATGCTTGGGAGCCTCGAACAGCTCCTTGGTTGGCGCCAACTCCACAATACGTCCCAAGTGCATGACGGCCACACGATCTGATATGTTCTGCACAATGGACAAGTCGTGCGAGATAAATAAGTACGTAATCTTGAACTGTTCCTGCAGATCCTTAAGCAGATTAATGATCTGCGCTTGGATGGACACGTCCAGCGCGGACACCGCCTCATCGCAGACAATGAGCCGCGGCTTCATGATCAGTGCACGAGCGATCGCGATCCGCTGCCGTTGGCCGCCGGAGAACGCGTGCGGGTAGCGGCGCAGGTAACTGGGGTTGAGGCCAGCTTTTTCCGCGATATCCTTCACTCTCTCCTCAACTTCATCTCGACTCAGCTTGAAGTTCGCAACGAGCGGCTCCGAAATAATATCGAACACGCTCATGCGCGGGCTAAGGGAAGAATACGGATCCTGAAAAATCATCTGGATATCTCTGCGCAGCCGCTTGGCTTCCTTCCCCTTTAACTTCAAGAAGTCAACGCGTTCATCCTCCTCAGTACGGTAAATGACTTGCCCGGAGGTAGCGGGAATCCCTCGGACCAGACAACGACCTAGCGTCGTTTTGCCGCAGCCTGATTCCCCAACGATACTTAGCGTCTCCCCTTCGTACATCTCAAACGAGATGTCATTCAGGACCTGGACCTTTGTTGGCTTCGCAAAGATCCTCGCTGACTTCGGCTTAACCTGAAATTCTTTGTTTAACCCGACGACGTCAAGCAGCGCGTTGGTCATGGCGTTTCGCCTCCTTGCGGTTCCGAATACAGGAAGCATCTGACCGAATGCCCTTCAGAGATCGATGTCATCGGCACGGCGGCCGCATTACAGACCCCTTCGATGCGGTCCTTGCAGCGTTCATAGAAGCCGCACATCGGCGGCATGTCGATCGCCATCGGCACCGAGCCTTCGATGGACTCGAGGCGCTTCTCCTTGCCGCCCCCAAGCCGCGGCATCGATCGCATTAAGCCTTTGGTGTACGGATGCTTGGGATTGCGGAACAATTCCTTCACCGGCGCCTGCTCGACGATCTTGCCAAGGTACATCACCGCGACCTCGTCACACATTTGAGCGATGATGCCAAGGTCGTGCGTGACGAGCAAGATCGACATGCCAAATTCCTGCTGAAGCGCCCGCATCAGTTCAAGCACCTGCGCCTGAATCGTCACATCCAGCGCTGTCGTTGGCTCGTCGGCGATCAAGAGCTCGGGGTTGCACGACAGCGCCATCGAGATCATCGCGCGCTGCCGCATGCCTCCAGAAAACTCGTGCGGATATTGATCGAACCGCTTCTCCTCGTCCGAAATGCCGACCTTGGATAGCATTTCGAGCGCGATTTTTTTGGCTTCCTTCTTATCCTTCGTCCGGTGTATCCGAATCGCTTCCACAATCTGATTACCGATCGTATACATCGGAGAGAAGGCCGTCATCGGCTCTTGAAAGATCATGGAGATGCGGCGGCCGCGAATGGAGCGGACAGCCTTGCCATTGGGTTCAAGGGAGAGGATGTCAACCTCCTTCCCCTCCTTGGTGTCGGTTGGACGGTAGACAATCGAGCCCGTCGTCTCGCATTCCTTCGGATTCAGGTTGATGAGCGAGCGGCTGGTAAGACTTTTTCCGCAGCCGGACTCACCTACGAGCCCTAAGGTCTTCCCTTTATAGATATCAAAATCAACCCCGTCAACAGCATGCATGACGCCGTTGTCCATCTGGATGCGGATCTTCAAGTTTCGTACCGAGAGCAGCGGCTGCTCGACTAAGGTTTGTGTCGTCATACGGTCACCTCGCTCACTTCATAGTATCGTCAGATCATTTCTTGTACGGATCGGCGGCATCCCGCATCCCGTCACCTAGGAAGTTGTAAGTCAGCACGGTAAGAATCACGATCCCCAGCGGGAACAACTTCCACGGATACAAAGCGACGTTCTCAATCTGCTGGGCTTCCTGCAGCAATACGCCCCAGCTAGTCGCCGGAGAGCGGATACCCAGCCCAAGGAAGCTCATGGCCGTCTCGGAGAGAATCATGCCGGGAATCGCCAGCGTCGTCGCCACAACGAGATAGCTGATAAATCCGGGCAGCAAATGCTTGATAATGATTTTGGCGTCGCTGACTCCGGCAATTTTGGCGGCGATGACGTAATCTTCATTTTTCAGCGAGATGAACTTGCCCCGGACAACGCGTGCCAGATCGGTCCAGCCGATCAACGCAAAGATAATTACGATGTAAAAATACATCGTCACCACCGGAATGCGCGGCGGAATCGCCGCCGATAACGCCATCCACAGCGGAAGCGTCGGGAATGAGCGGATAATCTCGATGATCCGTTGGATTAGCGAATCAATCCAGCCGCCGAAGTAACCGGAGATGCCGCCCAGGATGAGGCCGATCACGAAGCTGATCCCCACCCCGACCAGCGGGATCGACAGCGAGATTTGACTGCCCAGGACGATACGGGAAAATAAATCCCTCCCCATCCCATCCGTGCCTAGCAGGAAGATCCGGCCCGGCTGTTCCACCCCCAGCAGGTGAATGTCGGTACGGAACAATCCAAGGAACTTGTATTCTTCGCCTTTGACGAACAGCTGCAGCGGATAGGTCTTCTCCTCGTTGTTCACGAAGATTTTGCGCATCGTCTCCGGGTCCCGATCAGACTTTAATTCATAGACAAACGGGCGTAGATGGAACTTACCCTCGGCGTCAACGAAACGCAGCAACGTCGGCGGCGCATTGACGTATTTACTGTCATAGCTTTGCAGACTGTAAGGTGCAATAAATTGAGCGAACAACGCGACAAGATACAGAACTCCGAGAATGACCAGGCTGATCCGGGCCAGCTTGTGCTTCTTAAACCGCAGATACATCAGCTTCCATTGCGAGCTGTAGTTCAGATCAATGTTGTTTTTCCGCTTCGCCGGCCTCGATACTTTGTTGTTTGTCGGAGTTTTTTTCTTAAATATCGTCGATGGGTTCATAGTCAATTACCTCTGAACTCTGTACGGATTTTCGGATCAAGCCAAGCCAGCAAAATATCCGAGATCAACGTCCCCAACACGGTGAGCAGCGCCATAAACAACAGCCATGTCCCGGCCAGGTACATATCTTGGCTCAGCAGCGCTTTGTACATGACCGGTCCCTGGATCGGCAGGTTCAGTACGATCGCGGTAATGGTCGAACCGGTAAAAATCGAGGACAATGACCAGCCCAGCGTGCTTACGATTGGGTTCAAGGCAGAGCGCGTCGGGTATTTGAACAGGATTTTCAGATTGGATACGCCCTTGGCGCGGGCGGTGACGATGCTCGGCTTGTTCAGCTCATCGAGCATCTGGCCTCTCATGACGCGGATCAAATCCGCGGTATGCGCAATCCCGATGACGATCACAGGGATGATCAAATGCTTCATCAAATCCACCACTTTGTCCATCGACCACGGCGCATTGACGTACTCGGGCGAGAACAGTCCAAGCAGCGGGTCCCCAAACCATTTGTACGAGAAGAACATCAGAATGATAGCCAGCAGGAAGTTGGGAGTCGCCATGCCGATAAAACTGAGACCTGAGAAGAAATAGTCCCCGGCGGAATACTGTTTAACCGCGGTATAAATGCCAATCGGAATCGCAACGATATAGTGAAAAAACAACGTAACAAACGAGACCACCAACGTCAGCCCCATATACTGCTTAATCACGTCTAACACCGGTTTGTTGTAGCTAAAGGAAAAGCCAAAATCACCGTGCAGCACGATTTTTTTGATCCAGACCGCATACTGCTCGTATACGGGTCCGCTAAGCCCCAGATTTTCCCTCATCTCCTCCATTTCCTCCGCCGTCATGTTGTCGCCCGCGGCTGCCATTTGCGCCGCATAAGTAGACACGTAGTCTCCGGGAGGAAGCTGAATAATATAGAAGACGATGAACGAAATCAGGATCACGACCGGAATGGCCAATACAATCCGCTTGAGTATATATTGAAGCATCTGTCATCAGTCCCCTCCAATGCGATTAACGCGTGCCTTCAGGATGGAAGAACGGCACGGGGAGTCCTTCATTCCCCGCCGCCGACTCCCTACCGAGTTACTGCTTCAGGAAAAACTGCGCCGGATGCCCGTGTCCTAAGGAACGAAATTCGTCGGCCCATACCGCTTTCTCCGGAACATTACGCATCTTGTTGCTGGCGACAACCAGCGCTGGCGTTGGTCCGGCGTAACCGATGACCCACTGATTATCCATATGAACCTTGTAGATTTCATTCGCAATGCGATTGATGTCATCCTTGGAATTGCTAGCCTTGAGCTGTGCCCAAAGATCCAAAATTTTGGCGACATCCCCTTCCGGCTTAAAGCCCTCTTTGCCGCCGGACTCCGTATACAGACCGTAATGACCAAACCACGGTGTGATCACACGCAGCGGCACAAGCGTATCTGGGCGGAACGAGATGTTCACGACAGAAATCGCTTCCGTGTTTATCGGGACCTCGTTGGCATATTTCAGATCGTTATATGCACCGGATTCGACAACCTTCACATTGAACTTGAGTCCCATATCCTCAAAATACTTCTTCAAAAGTTCCAAGAAGGAGTCGGCGTTTGTACTGGATTCGATGTCCGTTAAGGTCAGATCCGAGCCGTCCGGGAACGTGCGGAAGCCATCCTTGCCGCGTTTTAGGCCGATTTCATCCAGCAACTGGTTCGCGCGCTCGGGATCATACTCCGCCCACTTCTGCGCCCAGCCCTCTTGGTATCCGAACACTCCTTCAGGAACGGACGCTTGCACCGGGTCGGCGATGCCGTTCGTCACGATTTCGGTGATCTCGTTGCGATCCACCCCGATCGACAGCGCCTCGCGGAAACGAATATCCCGGAACAGCTCGCGCAGCTTCGGATCTTTCGTCGTCTGATTGAGCTGAATCCCCGCACTCGTCCAGCTGGGTTGGGTCCATTGCAATACGCGGAAATCGCCCTTCTTCTCGTTTTCCTTCAGAATCGTAAAGTCTTTAGCCCCGAAGGTTGCCAGATTGTAGTTGCCAGCCAGCGTACCAAGCAAAATCTGGCTCGGATCCTGAATCTTGGTCACGACAATGCGATCCAAGTATGGCAGTTGACGACCTTCGGCGTCAGTTTTCCAATAATAGGGGTTACGCTCCATCACGAACTGGTCGCTGTTTGGATCCGTGGCGGCAACCCAAGGGCGCAGCGTTGGAATTTGCGGATACAGCCAATAATAGTAGCCGGTGTCGACCAGGAACGCCTTCACATCCTCATAGCCCCACTCCCTGGCGATTTCGGCTGTTTTTGCCTCGCCAACAAACTCCGGAAGGATCGTCTTGTGGAAGTGCGCCGGTGCAAAAAACCACTTATTATCAATCGCGACCCGCTCAAGGAACTGTACATTTGGATACTTGTGCGTCACTGTGAAGGTGTAGTCGTCGACCTTCTTCACTTCAGCGAGCGCTCTTTCGCCTGTGACGGGATCAACCGAGTAATAGGCGTCGTAGATCTTTTTGCCAAACGTTTCTTTGGTCAGCATGTGCTCCCAATAAAACAACACATCATCGGCCGTAAACGGCATGCCGTCCGACCATTTCATGCCTTCGCGCAGATGAATCGTAAACACCGTAGAGTCCTCGTTCACTTCGTAGCTCTTCGCTACGTTAGGCTCCACCCCGGTGCCGTCCGCATTGAAGCGGAACAACGCCTCCTCTGTCGGCTGCCCAACAGCCCATTTATCGCCCGGCCCCGTCCAGGCCATCGTCCAGTCTCCACCGTATTGACCAAGTTCCTCCACGACCGGCTCGACCATGATGTCCTCGGCCTTCGGGAGTCTCTCTTCCAGCTTCGGCAGCTTGCCCTCTGCCACGAGTTTCGCGAGCTCGGGAGCTTCCTTGCTGTCCGTGTTGACTCCGCCTGCCACGGGCTTCGACTGTTCGCCCTTCGATGAATTGTTGGACTTCGCTGCATCGGGCGCCGCCGCATTATTCCCGTCGCATCCTGCGAAAATGACAGCTATCGTTAAAAGAAGCGTCCCTAACATTCCGGACTTTTTCACGATTAACCCCTCCATTAATGATTTGGCATCCTGTTCTGCCCTTCTGGCTGTCATTTGGCACTCCAAGTGCCTCGGCCTCACCCCCCCGCAAGAATCAGCGGCTTCCCATGGCGCCTATCACCCATGGACACGAGATTTCCGCCCCTCCATTTTGTAAGCGCTTAATATTGTTTCGGATGAAAAAGTTGGAAATCCGAAGTTGCAGTTGTATATCGGTCCCATATCTGAAGAGTTTTTTTATTCAATTTCTTGCGAAGATGAGTCCTGATTTTTGGCGGTAAGAGCTGTGTTTGGAGGTAGTGCTGGTATCTGGATAGATGCAACGGTGAGTGATGATTACGATGGATAGGTTATATGCGTTTGTTATGTGGAGTTTTAGGACAAGGATGACTAAAGCGTTGGTAGCGTTGGTAGGTAAGAACTGCGATACGGTTGCAAAGAAGCGGCATACCTGCGGCACGATGCTGCGAGCCGGCCTTAACAGCCGGCAGCTTCGTGTTGCACAGGTCCCGTAGATTCCCGTTCGATCAGCTTGGGTTCCATCACGATGCGTTGCTTGATGTCCTCGCTCCCTTCGTCCGGCGAAGAGAGAAGCAAGCCAAAGGCCAGCTTCGCCATTTCGTCCGTCGGCTGGGCGATCGTGGTCAGCGTCGGATTCGTGACCGTTGACAAAATCGTGTTGTCGAAGCCGATGATCGACAGCTGCTCCGGGACGCGGACACCGCATTCCCTAGCTGCCTGCAGCGCACCGATCGCCAGCATATCGTTGCAGCAGAAGATCGCTGTCGGCGGATTAGGCCCCGTAAGCAGCGTCGTCGCTGCTCGCTTGCCGTCCATGATCGTGGATTGGCAGGCAACGATCCGCTCGTCGTCCAGCGTCTTTCCGGCCTCGAACAACGCAAATCGGAACCCTCTCACACGCTCCTTACTGCTGCTGAACTTCGTGCTCTCCGACAAGATAGCAACATGCTCATGGCCAAGTTGCAGAAGATGCCCCGCCGCCAGCGAACCGCCCTTAAAGTCGTCCGTCAGCACACGATGCACATTGATATCCGACGCCTCCCGCGCGATCATTACGATCGGAACGGAATTTTCGGACAGTTGCGCAATAATGTTGGCGTTCTCAACGCCGGTGCCGATCAGCAGGCCGTCCACGCTTTTTTGCTCCAGCAGCTTGATGTATTTCTCGATGCGTTCGTCGTTATTATCGGTGCTGCATACAATGACGCTGTACCCTTCCTCATGAGCCATATCTTCCACAGCCCGGGCGATTTCGGAGAAGAACGGGTTCGACACATCCGGGATCAGCAGCCCCAGGGTATACGTCTTCTTCCCCATCAAAGCGGATGCGATGACGCTGGGCTTGTATTGAAGTCGCTCCATTACCTTAAAGATTTCTTCCCGCTTCTTCTTGCCCACGTTGCCTTTGCCGTTAATCACGTTGGAGACCGTCGCAATCGACACGCCCGCTTCTTTGGCAACGTCGTAAATCGTAGTCCCTTTCATAAACAACCTCATTTATTATCGGATAGTAGTCCGAGCGTTACCGCTCTCTATGGAGCTATTATCCGACGATTCATTTGCCTTTGCAAATGTTCAATCGGGTTGAGTCTGGCGCATTCCTGCCGATTCAAGCGTCCATGCGTGTTCCGGATCGTTGCGGATCCTCCAGGTTCGGACGGGACCAGCCATGACGTTGAGGTAATAGACATCGTAACCGGGAGGTGCAGACACCGGATGATAGCCCTTTGGTACGAGCACCGTCTCGCCGTTTCTTATCGCCATCGTTGAATCAAGCGACCGGTCATCCGTGTACACACGTTGAACGGCAAACCCCTGTGGCGGGTTCACCCGATAATAATACGTCTCCTCCAGCAGCGCTTCATCCGGCAAGGCATCCTGGTCATGCTTGTGCGGGGGATAGCTGGACCAATGTCCCGCAGGCGTAAACACCTCAACAACGAGCAAGCTATCCGCAGGCTGCTGTTCCGGCAAAATGTGATGAATATACCGCTGCGTTGCCCCTTCTCCCCGGACTTCGCTGTCCATATCCTCTGGCCCAATCAAACGGGCCGGATGACCGCTCTTCCGATCCGGAGCATGGCAGACCCCCAGCTCCAACTCGGTTACCGCTTCAACTTCGTATCGGTTGCCGCCCGGCACATAGACCGCATACGGGGGAATCCGCTCAAATACGCTCAACCGCTCGCCAACCGACTCCCACCTTGTCTCCGCCGTTGATACATGGGCTTTCCCTTCTATAATCACCAAGCAGTATTCCCGATCCTCTGTACTCCGTTCAATGGTCTCCCCAGGCTTCAGCCGGTACACCTCAAACCCGACATAGCTCCAACCGGCGGATTCCGGCGTCACCGATAGCAGCGGATGCTGGCCCGGCCCTCCCTTCTCAGGACGAACGATTAGATTTGACATCCTCTCATCTCCCTTCGCGTTCAGCATGGACCGATCCAGCAAGATCCAGCTCCGACAGCTTGACGATCCGGCGCTCCTGAAGCGACAGCTTCGCCGCCCGAGCGATCCGTTCCGCCTGCAACCCGTCCTCACCGTCAACTGGAACCGGTGTGCCGCTTAACACGCAGTCAATAAATTGCTGCGTCTCCAAAATGTACGCCTCGTTGTACCGCTCGAGGAAGAAGTACAACGGCTTATCGCTCTGCACGCCTGACGATGTGCTCAACACCACCGTATTGGCGTAGTCGTTGTCAGCAAATGCCGCACCCAGCGATCCAAACGCTTCTGCACGTTGATCGTAACCGTACGCCGCTTGACGGCTGCAGTCGATCACGCCCAGCGCCCCATTGGCGAAGCGCAACGTCACGATCGCCGTATCAACATCGTCGTATTTCGCAAATGCGGGATCAATTAACACCCCGCCGTGCGCGGACACCTCCACCACCTCGCTGCCGGACAAATAGCGCGCCATGTCGAAGTCATGGATCATCATGTCCATGAAAATGCCGCCGGACACTGCGATGTAGGCTTCCGGAGGTGGGCTCGGATCTCGGGACGTAATTTTAATGAGATGTACGTCACCGATGGCCCCTGACTCGACATGCTCGCGGACGCGGCGAAAATTGTGATCGAAGCGGCGGTTGAAGCCGACCTGCAGCTTCACGCCGGCACGGCGCACTTCCTCCAGCGCCTCCTCCGTCTGACGGATATCCATGCTGATTGGCTTTTCACAAAAAATATGTTTACCGTTTCTCGCAGCGCTCTTGATGAGTGGAACATGGCTGTCGGTGGACGAGCAGATGAATACCGCGTCGATGTCGGGATGATGAATAATGGCGTCGCTGCTTGTTGTGACGAGCGGAATCTCTCTCTCCCTTGCCCATTTCTCCAATTCGGCGTCCGCATACAAGTCGCTGATCGCAATGACCTCTGCCTGCGGCAGTCGTTTGAGATTGTCCGCGTGAATTTTGCCGATTCTCCCGGCGCCGATGACGCCGATTCTTAATTTATCCATGTCGTTCCTCCCACTTAGCTTCAGCTTGGTTACAACCAGCGAGCGGTCACCATTTTTTTGCGCGTATAAAATTCGACCCCGTCTGTGCCGTTCGCATGCAAGTCGCCGTAGAACGACTTCTTGTAACCGGAGAACGGGAAGAACGCCATCGGGGCAGGCACGCCCAAATTAATACCCAGCATCCCGGCGTCAATGGTCTCGCGGAAGGTCCGCACGTTGGCGCCGCTGCTTGTGAACAGACAAGCACCGTTCGCGAACTCCGAGCGGTTGGCGAGTTCGATCGCTTCCTCCAATGTCTTCGCCCGCATGACCGACAAGACCGGCGCAAAAATCTCATCTCGGCCAATCGCCATCTCGCCATTCACCTGATCAAAGATCGTGGGTCCGAGGAAAAAGCCTTCGCCGCTCGCCGCCGCATCTTCACGGCCATCCCGGACGAGCACAGCTCCTTCGGTAATGCCGCTTTCGATGTAGCCAATCGTCCGTTCCTTGTGGGACTGCCGAATGACCGGACCAAGGAGCACACCTTCGTCAAGGCCGTTGCCGATCTTGATCCGATCCGCTGCAGCAGACAGTCTGGCGACAAGTTCGTCCGCGACATCGCCAACGGCAACGACAACGGCACACGCCATGCAGCGCTCGCCCGCAGAGCCAAACGCCGCGCTGATGATCTCCTTGACGGCCAGGTCCAAATCCGCGTCCGGCATGACGATCGTGTAGTTTTTGGCTCCGGCCAAGGCCTGAACGCGTTTGCCGTGAGCTGCACCGGTCTTGTAGACATATTCCGCCACCGGCTGTGAGCCCACAAACGAGATCGCCTTGACGCCGGGATGCTGCAGCAAACCGTTTACGACATCGTGCGCACCGTGGACGACGTTCAGCACACCCGCCGGCAGGCCGGCCTCATGGAACAGTTCCGCCAGCCGGTTCGCCAGCAGCGGTGTCCGTTCGGACGGCTTGAGTACAAACGTATTGCCGCATGCAATGGCGAGCGGAAACATCCAGCAAGGCACCATCATCGGAAAATTAAACGGCGTGATGCCGCCGACAACTCCAAGGGGATACCGATACATACCGGATTCCAGGTTCGAGGCAATATCCGGCAGCTGCTTCCCCATCATCAGCGAAGGTGCGCCTGCGGCGAACTCAACGCATTCGATCCCGCGCAACACCTCACCATGCGCCTCGTTAAAGCTCTTGCCATTCTCCTGCGTAATCAGGCGGGCTAATTCCTCCCAATGCTCAACAAGCAGCTGTTGGTACTTAAACAACACCCGTGCGCGGCGCGGAACCGGCGTCCGGCTCCACGTCGCAAACGCTTCGGCTGCAGCGGAAACCGCCTGATCCACCTCTGCCTGCGTAGACAACGGCACCTTCGCCAATACTTCGCCAGTTGCTGGGTTGTAGACATCCTCCGTTACTTCAGATGCGGACTTCACCCATTGTCCGCCGATCCAGTTGTTTAGCGTCGTTGAGTTCATAGCACATGTTCTCCCCGTTTCTATAGGCCAGCCCGCTTGCCTCGCAAGTTAACCGGCTGTAATTTCCCCGCGCTCGCAGCGCTGAATATAGTCCTCCACCGCTTCGGCAGTGGGCATCGCGTCCGAACAGCTGTGACTCGAGATAACAATACTTGCTGCCGCCCCGCCAAAAGCCATGCTCCGAGCAACGTCCCAGCCAGACATCAGTCCGTGGAGGAAGCCGGAAGCATAGGCATCGCCGGCCCCAAACGTCTTGATGACCTTCGCCGGGTACGACGGAGCGCGATGCTCCAGGCCATCTTGGGTATAGGCGATCGACCCTTCCTTGCCATGCTTGATGACGACGAGCTTCGCCCCGCGCTCGAACCACTTGGCAGCGGTGTAGCGGTCACTACGGTCGGCATTCTGCTCGAATCGCTCCATGCTATCGAATTCCTCACGCGTCCCAAGGATAATGTCGCTCTTCTCGGCGACAAGGTGGCAGTATACCGCCGTCTCCTCCGGCGATTTCCAGGTATAAGGCCGATAGTCGATATCAAAAGCGACCGGCGTCCCGTAAGCCCGTGCATATTCCAGAGCGACGAATACCGCCTCCCGGGACGGACTGGCGGCCAGTGCTGTTCCCGAGATCAACAGTGCTTTGCTGTCCGCGATCAGCGGCTCGCTCACCTCCAGCGGCCCCAGCTTCAGATCGGCCACATTATCCCGATACATCAGGATGCTGCAATCTGTAGGGCTCTTGATT
This sequence comes from Paenibacillus sp. J14, assembly GCF_000518465.1. Taxonomy (NCBI): domain Bacteria; kingdom Bacillati; phylum Bacillota; class Bacilli; order Caryophanales; family Paenibacillaceae; genus Paenibacillus; species Paenibacillus sp. J14. The sequence continues at coordinate 18,173 of NZ_JADQ01000010.1, forward strand.
TCCGTAAAAGCCAGCCCGGTGACAGCGCCGGTGTCATCCGTCGAGACGCCGCTGTCGTCGATACCGTTCTCCCGCAGGTACGTTCGAATAAATCGCCCCATCTGATCATCAGCCAATTTACCGATGAAGGCGACACGTCGGCCAAGCCGGCTCATGCCGATGGCGATATTCGCGGGCGAACCTCCAACATACTTGGTGAATGTCACCGTCTCCTCCATCGGACGGTTAATTTCGTTCGCATTCAGGTCAATACATAGCCGTCCAAGCGCCGTAAGGTCAAACCTCCGGTTCTCCGGGAACAGCGAAACCAACGTTGTCATGAAGGCTTCCCTCCTTCAGTCGGAATGAGCGAGTGCAGATAGGCAAGTGCCTTCGCTGCATATTCGCGCGGCGGATGCTCTGCAGGATCCTGCTCGCCCTCAAGCATGGCCCAACCGTCGTAACCGCGGCTGACCAGTTCAGCAATGATCGGCCCAAAATCGATGCAACCGTCGCCCGGAACCGTAAATACGCCTTCCCGAATACAGGTGATGAAGTCGGAACCGGCTTCCTTCAGCTTGCGCAATCTGTCGTCGCGCACGTCTTTCAAATGCACGTAAGCGATGCGATCATATTGTTTGCGAAGCAAAGTCAGCGGGTCCGCCCCGCCATACAGCGCGTGCCCGGTATCAAACAGCAGCCATACCAATTCCGGATCGGTCAGTTCCATCAGCTTGTCGATCTCTTCAGGCCCTTCGATAACCGTGCCGCCATGGTGATGGTAGGTCAGCTTCAGCCCGTACTCGCGGGCGATCTGGCCAGCGGCATTCAGCCCCTCAACCAAACTGCTCCACCCCGCATCATCCAAAGGAATTACCTGTCGTTCGTTGGGTGTGCGGCGTGGATCAAAGTGCAGGGAACCGCCAACTTCGCACGTGCTTATTACCTCGGCTCCCATCTCTTTCAGAAACTTGGCATGCTTCCGGTATGCCTCCAGTTCCTGCTCCCGATAAACCGGGTCGGAGAAGAGCACCGACTTCCATTGCGAGACCAGCTGGATGCCGCGTTTGGACAACTCCTGCTTCAACAGGCCGATCTCGGTTGGATATTTTCTCCCCATCTCTGTTCCCGTCAGACCCAGCGCTTGGATATCATTCAGGATTTGTTCGTACGTGGTGTCCGCTCCATGCTCCTTGACGTCTTCCCCCACCCAATTAATGGGATGCGCCCCTAAGCGAAAAGAAAAACCACCCATCCTCATCCCTCCCCGTTGCCGGTTTCAATTAATAAGCTCTTGCCTGCCGAATCCGCTCGTTCATGGCTTCGTGGGCCTTCACAACCCGTTCGCCGGTTGAGACCGCAGGGACGCCTACGTTCCACCAGGACTCATAGCCCTCCGTATTGGTGCCAGGCAGCACCGCGATCTCGATCAGCGTCGTCCGCGTCTCTGCCTGGGCCAAGCGAAGCGCCTCGCGCAGTTCCTCCGCGTTCGAAGCTTTGTACGAAGCCGCGCCAAGACTGCGGGCGTGTGCAGCGAAGTCAATCGGAAGCACATCGCCCGTATAGCGGCCTGTGCCAGCCTCCCGATAACGGAATTCATTGCCGAAGCCATCGCTTCCGTGCTCGCGCTGCAGGTTATGAATGCATTGGAAGCCGTGGTTATTAAACAGCAGCACCGTCATTTTCCGGCCTTCCTGCAGGCTGGTGATCAGCTCGGAATGAAGCATTAAATAGCCGCCGTCCCCTACCAGGGCGTAAACCTCCTGCTGCGGTGCTGCCAGCGACACCCCAAAGGCTCCGTTCACTTCATAACCCATACAGGAGAAGCCGTATTCCATATGGTAGGTATCCGGCCGGGACGTCCGCCACAACCGCTGCAGGTCACCAGGCAGACTGCCCGATGCGCATACGATAATCGCGTCGTTGCCGATCACTTCGTTGATCACCCCAAGCGCGCGTGTCTGCGCCAGCCCATCTTCGCGTTCCAGCCCATACAACCGGTCGACCTCCCGATCCCACTCGGCCTTGAGCGTTTTGATCTCTGTCTCACCGTAACCCGACGCATACCCCGCTGCCGCCAACATGTCCGCCAGCGCCGGCAACGTTGCCTTCGCATCTCCCGCAAGCGGGATACCATCCAGCTTGACGCCGTCCAGGCGGCTGACGTTCACATTCACAAACAGCGCGTCTTCCCGGTACGCCGATTTGGATGCGGTCGTAAAGTCGGAATACCGCGTGCCGACGCCGATAACAAGATCAGCCTGATGCGCGAGCCGGTTTGCCGCAAGGCCGCCGGTGACCCCAACGCCGCCGACGTTCAGCGGATGGTTCCAAGGCAAGGCGCCTTTACCCGCCTGCGTCTCCGCCACCGGAATGCCAAAGCGCTCAGCGAATGCTGCCAGCTCGGCCTCTGCCCCGGAATAACGCACACCGCCGCCAGCAACGATGATGGGACGACGCTTGGCGGAGATGGCTTCCGCTGCCCGGCGGAGGGTCTCCTCAGATGGACGATGCCGTTCAATGACATACACCCGCTTGTTAAAAAACGCCTCCGGATAATCATAAGCCTCCGCCTGCACATCCTGCGGAAGCGCAAGCGTCACCGTCCCCGTCTCCGCCGGGTCCGTCAGCACGCGCATCGCGTTCAGCGCCGCGGTCATCAGCTGCTCCGGACGAACGATGCGGTCCCAATATTTGCTTACCGGTTTGAAGCAATCTGTGGCTGCGATCGTATAGTCGTAGCCGGCTTCCAGTTGCTGCAACACCGGGTCAGGCTGCCGTGAGGCGAAATTGTCGCCGGGCAACAGCAGCAGCGGGATACGGTTGACCGTTGCCGTCCCAGCTGCGGTCACCATGTTCAACGCGCCAGGACCGATCGAGGTCGTACACGCGTAGATGCTCCGGCGCCGCGATTGCTTCGCAAACGCGATCGCTGCATGAGCCATACCTTGCTCGTTCTTGCCTTGCACATAAACTAGCTTGCCTGGGCTTCGCTCCAGCGCCTCGCCGATGCCCGTTACATTGCCATGGCCGAAGATACCCATGACTCCAGCTACGAACTTCGTCTCAACGCCGTCGACGGATACGTATTGATTGTCCAGAAACCTTAACAACGCTTGTGCCATTGTAAGCCGGATCGTCCGCATTTTGCCCTCCCACTTTTCTTTAATCGCTTAAAAATACAACGCTTTCATTTTTAACCGAATGATGCAATGAATTTTAGTAAAGCGCTTAATTAACTTTTTACTATAAATTTGAAGTAAGCGCAATCATTTTTTTAGGCTTGGGTCGATCTCGACAAAGGTTGCGATATATCGGGAATGTCTGAGGTATCAAGTCGAAACGGTGGTTATTGGGACGAGCATGGACAACAAAAAATAAAACAACCCGGTATCAGATTTACGATCCCGAGCTGTTTTTACGATAATCTAGTAAAGCGCTTTACGTTATATCTTATGATTTCATAGAGGGCCGCCCTCGCCTACGATTTCCATCGTCTGGAGGATAAGCCCATTCCACGCGAAAAACTGCCAAGCCATCGGGCGAGCAGCACGCCAAGGATTGCTCCTGCCAGCAAGCCCAACCCCGGGGGATACAACTTGGCGCCCAGCGCCGCTGTCCAAACGATGACCGCGGGCAGCAACAGCAGCTGCATGGCCGGTGCCCCGCTGCGGTATTCCAACGACTCCTCCAGCGGGAGAATCGACATCAGCTCGCGCTCAAAGAAGGATTTCCGGTGGCCATTCAGCCAGTAGACCAATAGCACAAGCAATGCCGCATACACAATCAGATTCACTGCGGGATATGGCGGCAAGACGATGGCGGCTAATCCAGCCAACGTCATTTGGGCGTACAGCTTCCACTCGCTGCCGCGAAAGAACGCCTTGACCAGCGCCTCGGCGATGCGAGCCTCCGGCTGGCGTGAGCGCGTTAGTCGGCGCAGGCGGCGGAATAACCAAGGCTTGGAGCCTCCGGGCCGCGGAGGTTTGGGCCGCTCAACCGCCGGAGCGAGGAGCAGTGCGGTCAGCCTCGTACGCTGCCGCTCCTCCTCGCGCACCTCGGCATCAAATCGGCCCCGCAGGCGGAAGCGGTACCAGCCGAGCGCGCCGGCAAGCAGCGCCAGCACCGGCAAGGCGATGCCAATCGCCAGCCCGGCTGGCCGCCCGGCTTCCGCCGACGTTGCGGCCCAAGCGGCCCAAGCCCCAAAGCCCGCCGCCAGAGCCGAATAGGCCAGCGAACGCAGCACCAGCAGACGCCAGCCTGCGGTTAATACGCCAAGTAACTGCTGGATGAGCATCTGCACGATTTTTGCGGCCCACGCGACGACATAGACGCCGCCAATCATTGCCCAACTCATCCCATAAACGCGAACCAGCAGTGGACTTAGCACAGCGATGGCAAGGGCCAGCACCACGGCTTGAACCACGGCTGATGCGACCAGTCCGCTAAGCATTAATCTCTTGATCCAATGGGGCCGCTGACGCAAGAATAGAACATCTGCCGCTTCGATATAGAAGGATATCCCGCCGCTGCTATACAGAACTAGCAGCAGCAGGACCGGAATCATCGGGTATGGCAGCCCGGCCAGCCAAGCCGGCAGCTCCTCCCGCCATAATCCGTAATACGCTCGACCGCCTAACAGCAACCCGGGAATGCCAAGATATAACAGGATCGTCAAATCAAACGTAAACTTCAAGACGCCCAGCTTCTCCCGCAACCGGTCACACCAGCGCCGAAGGAACAAGCGCCTCACCGTCATGGATACCATTGATGCTGCGGATGCCGCAGGCGTCATTGTTGTCATCGATGTTTTGCTGCTCAACCCGCGCCCCCCTCTCTCTGTTTTCCGGGCTCCCTCTTTTTTATTGACACCGCTCTCATCAATCATTGACAGTTAAAGCATCGAAGCAATCAAACAAGGAAGCCCCCGGCATCCCCGCAGCCGCACGGATATCGTCCAGCGAGCCGCCCGCTTTGACCTGTCCGTCGGCAACAAGAATAAAATCATCACAAATCCGTTCCGCTGTATCCAACACGTGCGTGGACATCAACACGCCGGCACCGCGGCGGCGCTCTTCTTCCAGCAAGCCAAGAAAATCTTTGGTCGCCCGCGGATCCAACCCAATAAACGGCTCGTCCACAATATATACATCCGGACGGCCAAGAAACCCGATCATCAGCATCATTTTCTGCCGCATGCCTTTGGAGAAACCTCCCGGCAACAAGTCGCGCGCGTCAGTCATGCGGAACTTCTCCAGCAACGCTGCAGCTTCCCGCTCAAACGTGGACTCGTCCATTCCATATACGGCAGCAGCCAGCCCTAAATGCTCCCATAACGTCAGCGTATCGTAAAATACCGGCTGCTCCGGAATATAAGCATAATGGTTCGCCCCGCCATGAAAGGTCACCTCTGCGTCTGCAAACGGCAGCAGGCCAAGGATCGCCTTCAGCGTGGTGCTCTTCCCCGCTCCGTTAGGCCCAATAAGCCCGGTAAGAACACCGGGCTTCACTTCGAGTGAAATTTGCTTGATGGCGGCCTTTCCGGACTCATACCCCGCCTCATGAATATTCACTTCCAACCATGCTTGTGTTTGTTCCAATAAGAATCTCCTCGAATCTCCAGTCATTTCTTTCATTATAAGACATGATGGCTTTTTGTACATGTCGCACCGGAAACCAGGAAAATCAAGCTGCTTCCGTTACGCCTCCACAGCCTCTACAGCCTCCGCCCCCGAAACCGCTGGTACAGCTGCGGCACGATCCCGCTTCATAATGGCCGGAGCAATCGACAAGAGCAGGAAGCCCATAACGGCCATGAGGCTGCCCGATAAAATGAAGGCGGGCTCCGGCCCAAAGGCGGTCACCAGTGAGCCGCCAAACAGCGGTCCAATCAGCGTTGCGGTCGAGGTCAAGCTCGATACCGTACCGAATACGCGTCCGGTCACCGCTTCCGGGGTCCGCTGCTGCAACGTGACCTGAAACGGGATAAACGTCATCCCCGCGCCTAACCCGGCGAAGGCGAACAGTGCCAGCATCAACGCCATCACTCCTTCGGTAAACGTGACCTGGCTTACGATAAAGCCCGCTGCCGCGAACACCAACCCCAGCATGGCTCCGCCGATCCCCATTTTATACAGCGGCGTAAGTTTAAGATGCCTCGTGAGCCACGCTGCAGTTAAGGTCCCAACCCCGCTAAACGTGATGCACCACCCCAGCAAATCGTCGGGCACCCCGGGGATCTCCCGGAACAAGACCACAGCTTGCGAATCAGCGATTTGCAGAACAAGCAAACACGCGCACAAAGTCAACGTGGCAACGGCAAGCAACGGAATGCCGCCGATAATTTTGATGCCAGCCGCCATTTCGGTCCAAAATCCCCGCTTCAGTTTCCGGGACGCTGTCGCTTGCCCGGCTTCCCCTTCCGCCGGTGTCGACGCCGCGCTCCGCAATTTTCCAGGCACCTTGGTAAGCAAGAGCGCCGAAATAAGAAAAGTTCCTGCGTCTACCACAAAACATACGGTTACGCTAAATGCCGCCGTCAGCATTCCGCCCAAAGCCGGGCCAATGATTTTAGTGCCTTGCTCAATAATTGCACTGTAGGAAACCGCCTGCTCCAGTTGCTCATGCGGCACGATCTCCTTAATTTTTCCGTTCTTCGCCGGGGAGAAGATGACGTCCAAAAATCCCTTGGCGATTAACAGGACGTACACTTGCCAAATCGCGGTGACGAACACAAAGCCGAGCAGTACTCCAAACCGAACGAGGTCGGAGATAACCATCAACTTTTTGCGTTCAAAACGATCTGCCAGCATCCCCGCCAACGGGCCGCCCAACAAGACCGGCAGCACCATACAAAGCGAGACCATTGTGATTTCCCAAGGCGTGGCATGCCATTTCAAGCCAACCATCGTCAGCAAGGCGAGCAAATACAACCAGTCGCCGATATTGGATACCAACTGCGCCGATAACAGCGCCAAATATGCACGGTTTTGCAAAATACCGGAGCCCTCCCGGCCGGCTAAACCTTTCCCGAATCTTCGCATCTTCGTCATCCCCTACTCCGCTTTGATTTTATGAAGTTATCTTAATGAATCGGAAAGGGGTTTCCATCCGTCTCGGGGCCGATTCCGTCCCTGCGCCGCAGAATGAAATTTTTGCGGTCTGAAGGCAGAGCGAGTTACATTTATTTCCATACAAAAAGACGCAAATTGTGATAAATTATATTTTTTTTAAATCTCAGGTGGTTTAAGATTACAAGTACTCGATCAAGTTCAAAGATTCACAAATATAAAATAAGGGCGGGATGCACATGATGACCACCGAACAACGCGGAACGGATTTGTCACTGCATTTGTACCGGGTTTTTGCCAAATCATTTAAGAGTGTCAACGAACATGCAGTTATGGGGAGCAAAATCCAAGGATTTAATCCGACGGCCTTTGCCGTTCTGGAGGTCCTGTATTACAAAGGCTCTCAACCGATTCAACAAATTGGCGCGAAGCTGCTGCTGCAAAGCGGAAACGTAACGTATGTCATCGATAAGCTGGAAGCAGCCGGCTTGCTGCACCGCACGCCTTGCCCACGCGATCGGCGCGTAATTTATGCTAATCTGACGCCTAAGGGCAAAGAGCTGATGGACCAACTGTATCCGGAGTATGCGGAGCGGATTGACCACGCGCTGAGCGGGCTGACCGATGAGGAGAAGAAGGTCATGATTGAATTGCTGAAGAAAATGGGCCGTGAAGCTGAGAAGCTTGCCCCGTTGCTGCGGAAGTAAGATAACAAATAGGCTGTATCCATGGCTCATCGGCATGATGAACCTGGACACAGCCTGCTTCGGCATATCCCTGAGAATTTCCTTACATAAAAATACAGTGATGAAATCACCTTATTCTTAGGAGCTATGGGCCCGATAAGGTGATTTTTTATGGTTGCTCCAACCCTTAATGGGTCGGGTCCATATCCTTGTTGTGATCGCGGTTTTCCATATTGGTGTGCCGTCGGTCATTCACCTTTTGTTGCATCTGTTGGGCATGATGGGCGTTGACCGGCGTTTGGTCCAGATCCTCTACGACATTCGTCAAATTTTTATCGATTCCCGATTTGCTTCGTGACATAAGCCTAAGTCCTCGCTTTCTCGTTGTTAAGGGTTCGTCAGCGGCGCTAAGGCTTGCGCGCATTCATGAATATGACGGACATAGTCTCCGGTTAACTCCTGAATTTCCTCGCTGTTCTCGGCAATCGTCTGCCCATCCCGCTCCACATCTACCAGCTCGACACGAACCTCGCGCGGGTCCATATAAGAGCATTGAAAATCGAAGGAATAAAGCTGATGTCCCGCCGCATTAATATGAATCCGCAGCCCCTGGGGGTCCGCCTCATCAGCTTGCACCTGCACGGAGTCTCCCGGGTTCAAATATTCCGGCAGCTGCTTCTGCCAAGCGTTGACGAGCGTGTGTTGGTCCACATTCATGACCTTGTTCATAGTTACACCTCCCCTTTCCTCTTAAGGTGCGGAGAGGCAGGCTTTTTTATACCGTTTCATGTAAAAGATACAGCCAAACGAGGTCCACTCAAAGGTCGCTGGAAAGCCAAACGGGCCGTCCCCATTTCAGAGACCGCCCGCAGCAATCACATAAATTTAAGCTCTATCGAGATCGATGGAGGGTTCCCCCGCCTCAACGTCCTCCTCTTGCTCCGGTGCTTGGTTGCGCAGCCCGAAAGCGAATAAGATGCCCACGATCGCAAGCACAGCCATGACGATAAACAGCGTATCCAGGCTTTGCGCCAGCACTTCCTTCAGTTCAGTCCACAGATCGGGAGAGAGCAAATGAACTTTTTCCGGGGACAGCAGCTGGTCGATATCATCCTGGGAGATTGGAATCCCTGATGCCGTGCCGTTCTTCGTCCGGGCGACAATCTGCAGATTTATCAAAGTCCCAAAGGCAGTGACTCCGATCGTCTGCCCTATCGATTTGACGAAGGAGTTCAGCGCTGTCGAAGCCCCGCGCAAGCTATAGCCCACGGAGGATTGGGAGATAATCGTAAATACGGTAAACGAAAAGCCAAATCCGACCCCATACAGCGCATTATAAATCAACAGCGGCCAAATTGGCGTGCTGTCATGGATCGTAGCTAATCCTACCGCCCCGAGGGCGATAATCACCATCCCGATCAGCGAAGTTTGACGGCAGCCGCGGGTGATGATCCAACGGCCGCCCAGCACGGAGCCCAACATCCAGCCGATGGACATTGGGGCGAGTACCAGCCCGGAGGTCGTCGCATTTTGCCCTTTCACCCCTTGAATCCAGAGCGGCAAGTACGAGGTTAATCCGATGAGCAGGGCACTCGCCAACAAACTGGTGATATTGGAGAAGGCGATATCCCGGATTCGGAACAGCTTCAGCGGCACCAGCGGCTCCTCGGCCCGTTGCTCGACGATGAAGAAGAGCACCAGGAAACCGGCGGCCACGGCAAACATCCCGATCAGCCAAGGCGAGGCCCAAGCCAACTGCTGCCCGCCCGTCGCCAGCCCAATCAGCAAAGCGGAGACCCCAATCGTAAAGGTGACGGCCCCCAGATAGTCCACCTTCACCTTCCGTTTCTCGATCTGTTCATGTAAATAGACGATGATGAAATAGAGCGACAATAGGCCAAACGGTACATTAAAATAGAATGCCCAGCGCCAATTCAACGAATCCACGACATATCCGCCCAGCAACGGTCCAATCAAAGAAGAGATGCCCCACACCGAGCTGATCCATCCCTGAATTTTGGAGCGTTCCTCAATTGAATAAATGTCGCCGATAATCGTAAATGTCACCGGCAGCAGGCCGCCGGCTCCGATGCCCTGCAGGGCGCGGAACCCGATCAGCTGACCCATGCTGTGAGCCGTACCGGACAGGACCGAACCCGCCAAGAACAGCAGGGAACTGATCACAAACACCAGCTTGCGGCCGTACAAGTCACTGATTTTGCCAAAGATTGGCGTTGTGACGGACATGGTCAGCAAATAGGCGGTAAACACCCAGCTCAGCAGCCGCGCGCCGCCCAGATCCCCCACGATCCGCGGTCCGGCCGGACCGATGACGGTGCCTTCGATCGCCGCTAAAAACGTAGACAGCAGCAAGCCCGTCAAAATATAATTCCGTTTCAATTGCATTGGTTTCATGATGAAATAAAACTTCCTTTCTTTCCATACCGGGCAAGGATTCCATAAACTCTCATTATAGTTGAACCCTCTGAAAAAAGAAAGCGGATGACCAAACCAGAACCTTCTTCTTCTGGTTTGTCATCCGCAATGGAAGTATATTAATTCGTTTAGTGAATCTGCCCTTCCGCGATTCGCCAACGCTGGATGGGCTGGCCTTCAAACAACTCCGGCTCATGGGTGATCATGATCAGCGCGGCCCCTTGATCCAGCGCCTCACGGCATAACACCGTCAACAAGCGGACGCCGATGTAATCGATGCCCGCCGTAGGCTCATCAAGGATATACAGCTTCTTGGGGCAGATCATGACCGAGGCGGCACTTAGGAGCCGCTTCTCCCCGCCGCTTAAGTAATAGGGCGATTCGTTCATTTTGCCGCTTAAGCCGATCGCCTCCAGCATCCGTTCCGCGCGCTGCCGCACTTCCTCCGGGACCGGGTCCCGCGGCCGCAGTCCCAGTTCGGCGCGCGGGCTGTACAGCAGCTCGTCCAGCACCGTCGAAGCGACAAATTGCTGTTCCGGCTGCTGGAACACATAACCGATCTCGGACGCCAGATCGTATAGCGTCCGGCGAGCGGTATCCTGGCCCTGCCAGAACACCGTCCCTTTGGGCGGGCGCAGAAGGCCCATCAGCAGGCGGGACAACGTCGTTTTGCCGGAGCCGTTGTCCCCGCACAGCAGCCGCCATTCACCGGGGTACAGCGTGAGGCGGATATCTCGCAGCACCGGCTCGGCCTCGCGGGCGAAGGCGTAGCTGAGCCCGCGCACCTCGAGCAGGGGCGTGCGGCGCGGCGCGGCAGTCGCGGGAGCCGAAGCTGGAGCCGGCGGTGAGGCAGGCTCCGCCGGCGACTCGGCAAGGGCCGCGGCAGCGCGCCGCGCACCCGAGGCGGGGCTGCCCTGCGGGGCCCCGCCCTCGCTTGCGGCGGCAGGCCCCTCCGGGCCGCCGCCGCTTGGGCCCGGGCCTGCTGCCGCCGCCGACGCCTTGCCGGCCGGCAGCAGGCCCAGCGCTTCCAGCCGCGCGCTCGCGCCGCGGCGGATGCGCTCCGCCGGACCGTCCAATGCGACGGTTCCGGCGTCCAACACGACGAGCCGCGGCGCAGCCAGCGCGAGCTCGTCCATCCGGCCGGACATCGTGACGATGGTCCGGCCTTCGCCGTGCAGGCGGCGCAGCAACGCCAGCAGCCGCCGGCGCGAGGCGGCGTCGAGGCTGGCCGCCGCCTCGTCGAGCACGAGCAGCGGCGGCTCCAGCGCCAGCACCGCCGCGATCGCCGTGCGCTGTCGGCCGCCGCCGGACAGCGCGTGCACGGCCTCCAAGCGGCGCGGCGTCAACGCCACCGCCGCCAGCGCGTCCGCGACCCGCCGTTCCAGATCAGCGGCGGGCACGCGCAGGTTCTCCGGGCCGAAGGCAACTTCGTCTTCGACCCGGCCCTGCACGAGCTGCGCGTCGGGGTCCTGGAACACGACCCCGACGCGCCGAGCCACCTCGCCGATCGCCGCTTCTGCGGGATCGACGCCGTCCACGCGCACTCGGCCCGACCGGCTTCCTCCCCCGGCACGGGGGAGATAACCGCTGATCAGCTGCGCCAGGGCCGATTTGCCGCTGCCGCTCGCGCCGACAACGGCCACCCACTCCCCGCGTTCCACGGTGAGCGTCACGTCGCGCAGCGCCGGGGCGCCGCCTGGCTCAAAAGCATAGCTGACGTTCGCCAGCTCCAATGCCGGTTGCGGCATGTTACGCCTCCGCCCGGCCGCCGACCGCGAAGCGGCGCAGCAGCCCGCTGCTCGCCAGCGCATCGCCGAGCAGCTTGACCAACAGCCCGCATAGAATCATGCCGCTGAGTACCCGAACGACGAGGGCGATCAGCAGGACATCTATGCCCCACTTCGTGTAACCATACATTTGCGCCGCAAAAAAGAACCACAACGGCACCATCGCCCCGCCGGTAATGAGCAGCATTGGCAAGCTCCAATTTTTATAACGAACAAGGGCAAAAGCGGCTTCCACAATCACCAAATAACAAGCCGCGGCCACAAAACAAGATAAAATGCCATAGGCCGTTCCCATAAACGCTTGGACAACCGCACCGATCCCATAAGTGATCAGAGCTGTCCCCGGTTTGCGGATAATATAATACGCCAGCAAGCCATAAATCATATACAAACCGGTAATCGTTGAGGTGAGGATCGGTCCCCCCAGCCCATTCAGCGCTTGGTTCACCGGCGACAGAAACACCGTCATGACCGCATTCGCCGCGGCCAGCATCGCCATAAGTACAATATCAAGCGTCGTAAAGCGCTGAAGCACTTTGCCGGAACTTCTCTCTTTCACTTGAACCATCCTCTCATCCATTCGAAAAATCACACTACATTTCTGCGTTTTACTACCTTTGGGGCGAATTGTATTCGAAATTTCATACATATTTGCACACTCCCCAGGCAATTCCCCAAATTCTATATGAAAAATCGAATACATTACAGGCGTATCCCCCCATTACAGCCCAATGTATTCGAAAAATCATATACATTTCGCCTGTTTCACAACTTTCGGGCGAATTGTATTCGAAATTTCATACATATTTGCGCGCCCCCAGGCAATTCCCCTATTCAGCGCGATAATTGTTAACCACAATTAATAATCTAGGTTAACAATTAGCTCGCGTCAAGTCCTTTTTTCAAATTAAAGTCGGAACTGCCCTTACCCTCAGGGCCTGCATGCCTGTAAAAACCACCCTTCAACGAGTCAAACTCTGTTACAGCATCCACAGGCCCGCCGTCAGCACCAAGCTTGCCAGCATCGTCCATACCCCCGCCGCCTTCAGCGGTACATCCCGCAAAAACGTACGCTCCCGATACGCACCAAATCCCTTCACATCCATCGCTCCTGCGGTTTGTTCCACACGGCGGATCGCCCCGGTGAACACCGTGACCAACTGGCCCCGCCACTGCGCTAGCCGTTCGGCAATCCCCCGCGGTTTGCGACCCAACCGAAGTTTACGGGCGGCGGCCGCCTGTCTTCCTTCCTCCGCAAGCAACGGCAAGAACGTCATTGCCAGCGATACGCCAAATACGAACCGGTAAGGCAGCTTTAAACGAGTCGACATCATCACAACAAAATCCTTGGGATTCGTGGATTCAATATACGCCAGCGAGGACAAAAATAAATTCACCAGCCGTAACGTCACGGCGGCAGCGTCCTCCAGCGCACGGCCTGAAATCGGCAGGATTCCTCCGCCTCCGGCACCTCCCTCTTGAAGCTGCACCGCCAGCGCAGTAACCACAAATAACGGCAGGCCAAAGCCCAAAATCCAGGCGATACGCCGCAATAACCGCCCCCAGCCGATTCCGGCCCCCAGCTTGGCCCCCGCTGCCAATGCCAGCAACAAGATCACCTGCCGCTCCAGCTCGTCCCAATGCATGGCAAGCGTAGCAATACAAGCTAACGCGACCAGCTTGCTTAGCGGATCCAAGCGGTGCAGCAGGCCGCCGCTATATTTCTGCTCAGACTTCCTCATCGCTTAAGTTGCTCCTCCCGAGTAATACTCTTTCTTCAACAAAGAATACATCAACAAATCCACAAAACCTTTCTCCGTCTTCTGATATTCCCGAAGCAACCCCTCTTCCACAAACCCAAATCCTTTCAGCAATTTACGGGAAGCGTCGTTGCGCGGATCGACCAGCGCTTCAATCCGGTTCAGTCCCATCGTCTCGTAGCCGTACGCAAGCAACATTCGCAGCGCCTCCGACATATACCCGTGCCCCCAATATTCGCGGCCCAGGTCATAGCCGATTTCCCCGCGATAAGCCCCGGCCAGCTCCCAAACATTATAACCGCAGCTGCCGATCAGCTTCTGTTCTTCCTTCAGCTCAATACCGAAACGGAGCGCATCCTCGCTCTCGGATAAACCGTTCAGCAGGTTAATCATTTCCCAAGCATCCTCCACCGAAGCAAACGGTGGAACATTCATATACTTAGTGACTTCCGGATCGCTCCAATACCGAAACATCACCTCGGCATCGCTTCGCTCCATCCGCCGCAGCCGCAGCCGTTCGCTTTCCAGCACAGGTATGTCTCCGCCGCATTTGTACACGTTCGCCTTCCTCCCTTTCCACTTGTGGTCATGGATCGCAGCATCTTTAACTAGCTAATCATATCGGAATGGGCACGTCAAAGGGACAGGAGAAATTTTCCCTACGGCGATTTTCCTTCCAACTTTTCGGTGATACTATAAAAGCGTAAGAGAGCTTCATGGATAGGCTCGCAAGGAGGAACCAGCAACATGGTATTTACGATCGTTATTTTGTTTTTCATGCTGATTGTTTTGGCATTCGTAACTGGTCTGCCGCGTTTTGCGGTGCGCCAAATCACCCAGATGCGACTGCAGACGAACGAGAGCATCTACGAGTATTTGGAACGAACCGGGGTATTTACGCGCGACCAATTCGAACGGCTGCCGAAACGACAAGTTCAAGTCCGATCCCGAGATGGGCTGAAGCTTAACGGGTATGTTCTGGAACTGTTTCCGGGAAGCCAACGCTGGATGATCATCGTCCACGGCTATACGGTTTCCTTGCTCGCTTCCACGCAATACATTGACGTGTTCCGGAAGGCAGGGTTTAACATTCTGCTGGTCGATCAACGTCGACATGGCGGCAGCGAGGGGGATTACACGACCTATGGATATCAGGAAAAATACGATGTCCAAGCCTGGGTCAACTGGATTTTGGAGAATTACGGGGAAAAGAGTGTGATCGGCCTGCATGGCCAATCGTTGGGGGGTGGAACGGTGCTGGAGTATCTTACCATCGCCCATCCAAACGTGAGATTTGTGATCGCGGACTGCCCTTACTCGGATTTGACAGAGCTCATTCGACATCAGATCAGCAAGCTGAACAAGCTTCCAGCCAAACCGCTCTTGCCGCTGGTCGATAAGTTGCTGCATCGCAAAGCCGGCTTCCGTCTGCATCAGGTCAGCCCGATTAAAGCCGTTGAGAACAGCACGCTGCCGGTGTTGTTTATCCACGGGACGGAGGACAACTACGTTCCCACTTATATGAGCCGGGAGATGTATCAAGTGAAGCCTGAACCTAAAGAACTGCTGCTCGTGGAAGGCGCGGTTCATGCCAATGCATACGGCATCAATCCGAAGCGGTATACCGAGGTGGTCCATGCCTTCATCGAGAAGGCTCTTGGCGCAGAAATGCCTGAGGCGACCGCTTATTTGCCAAGCATTTGACTTTGGGCCATCACGATATACTGATCCAGACGCTGGCTTAATTCCAGAATGGTGCCGCTGCTGAAGTCATCTTGGGTAGCGGCATTCATCAACTCCATACGCAGATGCTCGATGGTTGCCTTCAAGTCGTTGCTGATTTTATTATTGGTACAGCTTGCGCTTCGGAGAGATTGAGGTACCATAAAAATCACCTTTTCATTAATCTTGTCCCTATTTTATCGCATGATGCCAAAAAACATATTTTGCAAATTTGATAAAAAATAGCACTCAGTGTCGGACTTTGTAAGATTTTAACGTTCCCTTTCCATCTGGGTGCTATCACTCGACAAAAAACTCCTTTATAATAGACCTATCGCTGCCGGCAACCTGATCACGCCGTCAGTTTTAAGGAGGGAATGATGCATGTTTCATGCCAATGAATATAGCGGTACCCGCAAAGAGCAGCAGCAAGCTGTCTTGTCGCAGCTTCAAGCGCTCATCAGCGGAGAAACGAACCAGGTAGCCAATTTAGCTAATGCGGCTGCCCTGTTGAACCATTACCTGGACGATATCAACTGGGTGGGCTTTTACTTATACGACGGCAACGAGCTCGTGCTCGGACCGTTTCAGGGCCTACCGGCCTGCATTCGGATCCCGCTTGGCAAAGGAGTCTGCGGCACCAGTGCAGAACGCCGCGAAACGCTGCGGGTGGAGGATGTCCACGCTTTCCCAGGCCACATTGCCTGTGATGCAGCATCCAACAGCGAGATCGTCGTGCCCATCGTGAAGGAGGACCAGCTGATCGGCGTTCTGGACATCGATAGTCCGCGGAAAGGTCGGTTTGACGCGGAAGACCAAGCGTTCCTTGAGCAATTCGTGGCGACGCTGGTTCAACAGCTGCCAGTTCCCGCTTAAAGACGGATAACCGAAGCTTACACTGACTGCGCCAGGTTACGATTCCTGCAAAAGTGCAGTTTTTCTCGCTCAAAACGCCAAATTTCCGGGAATGAGCAGAAAAAGCCTGCACTTTTGCAGTTTTTTCCCCGCCACAAGTAAACGAAAGCGCGAGCCTAGGGCCAAACGAAACGGCCATCTAAGCTCGCGCTTTTTCACCTATACCCGACGCCGACGCCGGCTAATTCCCGTTCAAAGTCCATCCTCCCCCGGTTTCTTAATGATCATTAATCCTTCCACGTGCCGTTTGCTCATCAGCTTGCGCTTTTTCCGGTTTTCCTTCGAATCGAAGACGATGTCCAAGTCGTAATCCTCCGGATACAGAGACTCGCTCTTGAGATATGGCTTTAAGCGTTTATGGTTCACCTTGATTTTCTGCTTCTGGACCTGAACTAACGCCATACCGCGAAAATCCGGCGGTTCCACGACGATGCCAATCTTCCCGATGGAGGTGACGAGAACGGCGTCACCCACCTCAAACTTACGGGGAAGCGAAAGGGCTGCTTCTCCGGTTAACGCCCCGGCGTCAGCAGGTTGACCTGCGCCCCCTCCGTCCTCCTTTCTTTGACCGTTCAAGCCTGCTCGCAAGGCTTCCGGTTGTGCCGTCACTCCCGCCTCCTTCTCCCGCTGTCCCGTTTCTCGCGAGCTCCAGGGCACAGAAGACGCCTTGCCTCGCCCATCTCTCGCTTCTGCTGCCGGCTTCGCCGGAACGATCTCATCCCAGCGCAGACCGCCGCTGCCAGAGCCATCGGGGGATTGCTGGCGGCTGACGATATGCTGCGAGCGTTCGATGATCCCGCCGGACATCCCGAGCTTGCGGGCAATTTCGATCGCATAACTGCGGCCGGATTGCCCGATGGTCAGCCGGTACAGCGGACGCAACGTCTCGGCGTCGAATTCCATCCGCGCGTTCTCAAATCCTTCCGCCCGGGAGGCGAACGTCTTGAGTTCGTTGAAATGGGTCGTGACCATAACCGTTGACCCTTTCCGGGCGAACTCTTCCAGAATCGCGATCGACAAGGCGATCCCTTCGCCGGGATCGGTCCCCGCCGCCAGCTCATCGACCAGCACCAGGGTTGCAGGCCCCGCCTCCTTCAGAATTTGCACCAGTGCGCCAATCTGAGCGGAGAACGTGCTGAGCGACTGTTCCAGGTTCTGACCGTCCCCGATGACAGCGCGAATGCCCTGGTACACCGCAAAGCGGCTGCCCGGTGATACCGGTACCAGCAGCCCCGACTGCACCATCAACGTCAGCAGGCCAAACGTCTTAAGAACGACCGTCTTCCCGCCGGTATTGGGGCCGGTGATAATCAGCGTCCGGTACTCTCTTCCGATCGCCATATCCAGGGGAACCATCGATTGCAGCAGCTTCGGATGCTTGGCCCCGCAAATCACCGTCTCTCCGGTCTCGCTGAGCTGCACCTCGATCCCGCCGATCGCCGCCGCGTATTTCGCCTTGGCAAAAATAAAGTCATACAACCCTGTAATCTCGATATTCCGGATCAGATCAGCCGCTTCCCGTTCGACCAATCCGGCAAGGTATCCGAGGATTTTCGCTTCCTCCCGCGCCTCTTCGCCTTGAAGCAGCTCCAGCTCGCCTTGCAAGGCAGCAACCTCCTGCGGTTCGATGAACGCGGTCTGCCCGCTGGTCGATTGGTCCAGCATCCGGCCGTTAACTTGCTTGTAGTAGTCTTTTTTCACCGGAATCACATATCTGCCGCCGCGCACGCTGACGATGTTCTCCTGCAAAATCGAAGCATGCCGAGCCATGACGGCCTGAATCCGCTTCTGGATCCGCTCTTTGACGATGCTGATTTTTTTGCGTACCTTCTCCAGCTCCCGGCTGGCGTCATCCATAATCACTCCGTGCCGGATGCAGCGGAGAATCTCCTGCTGCAGAGCAGGCAAGTCCTGCAAATCCGCCGCATAGACGCCGATTCTCCAGGCCAGCTCGCCTTTGGCGGCCATATATTTCTTAAGCTGCCCGCAGCTGTGCAGGAACATCTGCACCGCCGTCAAATCCTGCTCTGTGAACAGATAGCCTGTGCCCAGCAAAGAGACGACCTGCTCGATCCCTTCCAGCGAAGGCAGCGGGACACTGGCTCCTTTTTCATACAGGGCAAGCGCCTCCGCCGTTTCCGCCATCGCCCGCTCGACGGCCCGCTTCTCCATCATCGGTGCGAGCTCTTCGATGCGTTTTCGACCAGCATAAGATACTGCATATCTCAGCAATTCCTGTTTGATGCTTTCATATTCCAATGTGCTTAGTGAAAATCTTTCCAAGGGAAAGCCTCCTTCAAATGGGGTTAATCTTCCTTCTTTTCGGAAATAAAAAAGGCAAAGGACGCACGTATGCCATCCTTTGCCTATACTCCTCCCGCTCGCTGCCGATCTAAATAATCAAAAAAGCCGTGCTGAAAACAGCACGGCTTCATCGTTATACAGATAACGGCAGCTACTCGGATGAGCTGCAAGATGCTTTCGTGTGTGTTCTTAACTACTTCATAGACCGAAACAAGCGTACGGGAAAATACATGCACGCTTATAGCTCAAGCGGCACGTTCTGTACCCTGTGTAACCGTCTCTATGAGATTACTAGTTAAGAACCTTCACCGACATCAATATCTCTCCTCTTTAGAGGTTGTTCTAAAAGTCATCTTTCGATCACGAAGCTAACTCATCGAAGTTTACTCGACATCGAATCTTGAATTCACCCGGGCCTTCCGTTGCTCACGTAGCTTCCAGCTACGCTCTGCTACTCAGTCCCTAGCTTCATTCAACCTTCTCGGTGCTCCAAACCTGACTTTTAGAACTTTCATTAAATCGGGTGGTTCTAAAAGTCATCTTTCGATCACGAAGCAACATTTCCGAAAAGAAAGATTACCTTTAATTTACCAAAAAGGGGCGTTATCCGTCAATAATACGGCTTTCGACGCGTTGCGTCTCACTTTAAGTGGAATATCTTGCTAATTGAGTGAATTGATTAATTTTATTCTTGCGGCTATTTCATGTATTATATATGAGGTGTTAAAATTGTAAACTCGGCATTAATTCTAACTAAGGAGTTTTTACGGAAAGGAAGGAAACGAAGTGTCACAGTTCAATCGCATCCGGCTCGCCAGCATCAAGCCGTTTGTCTTCTTCTCTGTCATCATGATCTTCAAGATTTATCTTGTCTGGACGGCTATCTTTGATGTAGTACCCGCTTGGGGGCCATTGTTGAAGGAAATCCCGTTTATCTGGATTTTGTTCTGCTTGATTGAATGGTTCTCCTCCAAACGTAAGATCGGCCTTTATTTAACCGTCAATCTCATCGTTACAGCCGTATTCTTCGCCGCTGTTATGTACCATAAATATTATGGGGTTATCGTGAACTACACGGCCCTGCAGCAGGTGAATCAGGTTACCGCGGTGAAGAACAGCGTGTTCTCGCTGCTCGCCCCTTATTATCTGCTGATCTTTGTGGATATCGTGGTGATCGGCTTCTGGTTGTTCCGGAAGAAACGCGCAGAGAAGTTGAAAGCTTTATTTAATCTAAGAAAAGCCAGCACCGGCGTCATTACCGGGATTTTCGCTTTCTCCCTGCTGCTGTGTATCTTTAATGTATGGCCGAACCGGGCCAGCATGAATGAGATCAAGCAGGCTGAGCAAATGGGCATCCTGAACTATGAAACGTACACGATTTTCTCCAGCGCCAAGAAGGAAGAGCTGGTTGACAAGGACGAGATCTCCCAGGCGAAAATCAATAACTTGAAAGGCATTACCCCTCCGGCTGAACCGAAATATTTTGGTGCGGCCAAAGGCAAGAATCTAATCATCATTCAGATGGAATCGTTCCAGAACTTCCTGATTGGCCTGAAGATCGATGGTCAGGAAGTTACGCCAAATATGAATAAACTGGTTAAGGAAAACACCTATTTCAGCCATTTCTATCAAATGGTCGGACAAGGAAATACCTCAGATGCCGAGTTTGTGGTGAACACCTCGTTCTACATCCCGTACAATGAGGCCGCAACGCAAAACTACCCGGACAAAGATCTGCCAAGCTTGCCGAAGCTGATGCGTGATCAAGGGTATGATACGGCAACGTTCCATACGAATGTCGTTGATTTCTGGAACCGCGGGGAATTGTACAAAGCGATTGGCTTCAACCGCTATTATGACCAGAAATGGTTTGGTACCGAAGATACCGTCTTCTTTGGACCTTCGGATGAAGTGCTCTACAAGAAGACCATTGAAGAGTTGGATCGCATGCAGCAAACGGGACAGCCGTTCTACACTCAAGTGATCTCGATGACGGCGCACCATCCGTTTACAACACCGCATGACAAGGATAAAATTCAGCTGCCTGAGCGTTACCAAGACAATATGGTTGGCGATTATTTGCGGGCGCAAAGCTATGCGGATTACGCCCTCGGCCAATTTATTGAGGATTTGAAGCAAAGAGGCATCTGGGACAACAGTGTGGTTGTCATTTATGGGGACCATCTCGGCTTGCCGATGTATTCGCTGGATAAACATGGACTTGAACTGATGAAAGAAATTTACGGACGGGATTACAGCTACATTGATATGATCAATATCCCTATGCTCCTTCATGTGCCGGGTACCGAATTGCCTGAGGTCATGGACAATGTAGGCGGTCAAGTCGATATCCTGCCGACGGTAGCCAATCTGTTTGGGATCAATCTCGATAACCATATTCACTTTGGTGAGGATCTGCTGAACCAAACCTCTTACAACCTGTTACCGCAGCGTTACTATCTGCCTTCTGGATCGTTCATCAATGACCAGGCGCTGTTTATCCCTGGGGTATGGTATGATGACGGGACGAAGTATCCGCTCCCTAAGGATGGCGTGACCCAAGCGTTAACAACGGAAAGCGAGTATAACCGTGCGCTTGAATTGCTCCGCCTCAGCGACAGTTACGTCAAACAGCTGCCTGATCGAGAGAAAGAGTAGGAGTTCGCACAAAAACAGAAAGAGCCGCAGGCGCCCTTCCGGGCCGCCCTGCGACTCTTTTTTTTATTTGCACATTCTATAATGCCGAAGGAGCAACGCCATCCATCGTCTGATTCCCTTGCCCCTGTCCTTGGTCTTCCTGGGCCCATCCCCGTTCTTGCAGCAGCTCCTGCTCTTTTCTGCGCAGGTACTTACGCCCTCTCCAACGGAAGAACGAAAAGACGCCGCGAATATATTCGTCGCTGATCATGCAAGCGTAAATGGCGATAATGCCCCAGCCAATCGAAACGCCAAACAAATACGAGCAGCCGGTTGCGACAACCGACATAAAGATCAAGGAAATGATCATCGTGTACCGCGTATCCCCGACTGCATTTAACGAGTTGCCGAGGGCCATGTTGATCATTTTGCCCGGCTGCAGCAACAGATTGAGCCAGAGCAAGGCCGCGCAGAGGGTTAAAATCTCGGGATCCTGCGTAAACAGCCCCAACAGCTTCGGACCAAACAGCACAAGGATAAATGCGTTGACGATCACGAGCGGCAGCCCAAAGGCCAGCACGCGGTATACGGCACGGTAAGCTTCTTTGGTTTTGCCTGCACCGTACAGGTGAGCGATCTGGATCTGCGCCGCCATCGCCAGCGAGAAGCCCAGCATAAAGCAGAACGACTCCAGCGTATTCATATAGGTTCTGGCGGCCAACTCGGTTGCGCCAAGCATCGCCAGGAAGGAGAAAATCGCCAGCTGCGAGAACACCCAGCTCGCCGAATTGACCCCCAGCGGCCAGCCGATGACCAGCACCTCCTTAAACAGCTTGCCATCGTAGACAGACATGTCCTTAAATCCGATTCGACGCTGAAACGTACCGAGGAAAATGAACAACAACACAATCGTAGCAACGAAGCGGCTGATTACCGTTGAAATTGCCACGCCAGTCAGCCCCCATTGCGGAAATCCAAACGCTCCAAAGATAAAGCAATAGTTCATCAGGATATGCAAAACGTTCATGCCTACCGCCGTGTACATCGGGCCTTTCGTATTTCCAGTGTTGCGGATCGCAGTGCCAAGCAGGGAAATCATCGCGGTTAGAATCATCCCTCCGCCAACAATGGAGATGTAGATTTTCGCTAGCGGCAGCAGTTCATTCGGAAGCTGCAATATCGTAGCGATGGGACCAGGAACAGCGATCAGTAAAATACTGAGAAAAAGACCAATTCCTGCCGTCACTTTGAAGGCGATGATCGCAACGGTCCGCGCATCCTCTTCGCGGCCTGAACCGATCTTCTGGGCGATTACAATCCCCGCCCCGCTAGCGACGGTAGCAAACAGCGTTGTCAGCGCATTAAACAACTGGTTGGAGAAACCCACGACCGCCACCGCATTGTCGGAAATACGACTGACCATCAGCGTATCGACGGTTCCCAGCAAGATTTGCAGAAACAACTCGATAAATATAGGCCATGCGAGCAGCCAGAGAGAGAATTTATTCTTCTCGCCGCCCTTGTTACTTTTCATTATTACAACCTCCTGAAGTTCGGAGAATCCCGCGGATTCCCTGTCATCGTGTTAGCATGAAACACATTATAGATGGTAATTTCGTTTTGATGTATCATTGAATCAACTCGATTTTTCAATATTCCAACCTAAGAGGAGTGGGTATCCTTTGCCTCCCATCATTGAATTTACCGCGCCGCCACTTCCCCACTACATCGTCAGCGGCTCAGCGGTGATCCCGGTCGGCGGCAAGCATCCCAGCCGGCAAAATATCGGCGCCTTCGACCTGCTGGTCGTCGAGTACGGATGTTTATATATCAGCGAAGAAGGCCGCGATTACGAAGTGCCCGCCGGACACTCGCTCATCCTCCGCCCGGACTGTTACCACTATGCGCTGGAAGGCTGTCGGGAGGATACGCTGCACCATTGGCTGCATTTTCAACTCTTGGGCGAATGGCGCGTCGTTGAGGAGGAAGATTACCAGCATTGCAGATGCAGCCTAACGGATCAGGGCACCCCTGGTTCAATTTCACTGCCTCCGTTCACGGCGACATCGTATACCGTCCCTCTGCCCCAATACGCGAAGCTGGCCCAGCCGCAGAAAATGATCGCGCTGCTGAAGGAACTGACGGATTTGAATCGAGATCTCCATTTGGACAGCGTCCGATTGCGCCAGCAGTCCCTATTTCAAGATGTAATCGTCGAACTGTCGGCCTCCTCATCCAATGCCAGACTCTCTCCGCAGTCAGCCTGCGCCGAGAAGGCAGCCTCCTATTTGCGCGAGCATTATAACGAACCCTTCTCCGCGCAAAAGCTTGGGGAGAGTATCAATTTCCATCCGGTCTATATCGCCCGCTGTATGCAGAAGGTGTTCGGCTGTTCGCCTGCCGTCTACTTGCAACGGCTGCGCATCCAGCAGGCTAAGCTGCTGCTTGTGCAAACCGATCTGACCATCGAACGGATCGCCGAACAAGTGGGATTTAACCAGGCCGCATATTTCACCGCTTGCTTCAGCAAGACCGAAGGCATGTCCCCGCGAAAATATCGTCAGCGCTTTACTTGGAGCAAGGACTAACGGATTTACTACATAACAAAGAGGCCGGGCAAAAGGGATACTCCCCTCTGCTCGGCCTCTGCTTCTGCCGCCTCACTTCTTCCCGGGATCAATGTCCTGTGGACGCAAGCCTTCCCAAATGTTCGGGATGTTCACCTTGGACGGATCCTCAAAGACGAGAAACGCGGTTGGCAAATACCGCTCTCCGTATTCGGACGAAGGCTTGTTCACGATCTCCCCGCCTTCTTTCACCAATACGGTAGACGACCCGCCGTCCAAATTGGCGGCGATCACGGCGCCGCGTTCCAGCATAATCTGCTGAACATCGTACAGGCTGGCGCCGATGCTGTAGCCCGGCTGACGCCCGTCGATGACAACGAACAGGATCGCGCCGTCTTCGCGTTGCCCCATGGCCGTCCGCGGCGCGATGCCCCAGCCTTCTTTTTGACTGCGGATCTGTCCTTTGCCGTTTACGATAATTCGCGGCTGAAACGTCACCGCTTCCTGAATCCCCAGCTTGTTCAATTCCTCCAGCGTATATTTACCGGCGATCATCTTGCCCTTCTTGTCCAGGCCCACGATCTGCGTCGATGCCCCTGAACTAATGCCGTTGTAATACAGCTTCCCTTGGGAAATGACCACCCCAATCGGCTTGAAGCCGTTGCCTTTCCAGTTCGGGTCGGCAAAGCCGCCGCCGTTCACGCCGGCTATGGCACCGGTCCGCGCGACCATGCTGGAGACCTTCTCCCCTTTGCCCCGTTTCGCTGGAACCCCCAAACGGATTTTGGTCGGGTCGTTTACAGTAAGCACGTACCCGTGATAGCTTTTGCCGGAGACCTCTTCAATTTCAATGAGCGGCTTCTCCGCTTGTGTGTCTTCTTGATCCTCCGGGTCGGGCAAATCAATCGTATGGGTGTCCTTCTCCGTTCCCATCTGCTCGAATTGCGCCTGGTAAGCGGCGACCCGTTTGTCCAGCTCGGCTTGTCCGATGATATATTTGGCCCAATGGCGATGCTGCGTCGTAATCAGCGTATCGGCCATTAAATAGCGCATATTGTTCCCTGACGGGGTAAAGAACAACCAGAATAAGGCCACCGTCCCGATCAGCATCATCGCGATGATCAGCCGGGACATCAGATAGAAAAAACCACGCTTCCGCCGTTTCTTAGCGGACGTACGCTTCTTAGCCCCCGTTCCCCGCTTGGCCGACGCGCGGCCTGTCCGGCTTGTCCGGCTCGCGCGGCTGGGTAATGTAGGCGTTGGCATGATGCTTGTCTCTCCCCTGCTCTCTAATATACTTGCTGTACAATAAACGTTCATATTAGTCTGAAAGTTTCAACCTCACACTCGAGCGCGTGAGAACCATGATCGCTTCACTGTACACCAAAAACCCGCCTGCATCAACAGGCGGGGCCCTTCTCTAAGCAAGGCTTCCGCGAAGATCCTTCCCGGCAAGCTTCTCCGCGCAAGGCGTAGAGCTGCTTGAAGCCTCGTCTGCGTAAAATTCGTGCTGCTTTTAACACCGCAGATCGACGGTTTGCAATGATCAGAACAGGACAAGATGGCGATAACTCCTTATGCCATAGAAACGGCAATCGACCTAACGAAATGTTAATCGCTCCATCCAGATGGCATTCTTCATAATAAGACGCGTCCCGGACATCCAGCATCTTCGTCTGCGGCGGCAGGTCGAACCCGCGTAAGCCCTTCTCCCCTACGAACTTTAGGCCCGGGACAGGCCATACCAACCGAAGTACATATCCGCTTATCCAGGCGGCAAGCAACAATCCTCCTGCCGTGATCAGCATGTCACTCACTCCACTTCATCCTGCCAAGTCAGCATTCCGCCGGTCATGTTGACTACACGGTAGCCTCTCTCACTAAGCAGCTCACAGGCCAGACTGCTCCGCCCGCCGCTGCGGCAGACGACGATTACCTCTTCCTCCGGATCCAGCTCTGCTAACCGCTCTAGCAGCTGTCCCAACGGAATATGCTTAGCCCCTGGAATGTGGCCTTCAGCCCACTCCAATGGCTCACGCACATCCAGCACATGGACCTGCTCGCCCCGCTTCAACCGCGCGGCCAGCTCGTCCGGGGTTATTTCCTTCTGTGGCTGAAACGCCATCGTTATCGTCTCCTTTTCAAATTACCGGCTCTTGACCAGCAGCTCTACCGCTTCCTTCACCAAATGGGCGGTGTCGCCCCCTTGAGCCTGCTCCTCCAAGATACACTGCTGCAAGTTATCCGCAACGATCTGGGCCAAAGCCTTATCCGTAGCACTCCGCACTGCAGAAAGCTGAACTACCACTTCCTTGCAGGGCTTCCCTTCCTCCATCATACGAAGCACTCCGCGCACCTGACCTTCGATTCGTTTCAATCTCCGTTTGACTTCTTCCGCATAGAGATGTTCCTCAGCCATGTCCTGCACTCCTTTCCATCATTCATCGTGCCTGACATCTCGTTCAAGTGGATACCCCCACGGGTATACATGATAGATGAAAGTCACCCCCTCGTCAACCTTGCACGGTGAGCGAAATACAAAAAGGGCGGAGACTAATCTCCGCCCTTCAGCATGATTACATATTCGGCTTATTTCCGATTGGCAACTTTATCCCATTCCGTATCCAAGTTTTTCAGGAATGCATTGACATCCTTCTTAAGCAGGAACTCTTGAACCAAAGCGTCAAGCTTCATGGCACTTGGAATATAGTGATCTGCAAAATCAGAGATTTGTCCAGCTGCAAAGGCTTCTTTGAAACCGTCCATAATTGGATCACTTTGCGATACGCCGGTGATCGCCGGGAACGCTTTTTGTTCATCGATATATTGTTGTACATTTTCCGGTTCCAGCAAGAATTGGACAAACTTCATAGCTTCTTCCGGATGTTTGGTATTTTTAGCAACCGTCAACAGCGTATCCACGCCGGAAATGACTTTGTTCTTCGTCGGGTCATTGGTGGCCGGCATCGGGAACACGCCCAACTCGATGGAAGGGTTCGCCTTCTGAATTTCCGGAATTGCCCATACCCCTTGCATATACATTGCAGACTCGCCTTTAGCGAACCCGGCATTTCCATCATTATAACCTTTGCCAAAAATGTCTTTTTGCCCGTAGTCCAGAAGCTTCAACTGTTTCTCAGCCACTTCTTTAAAGGCGTCAGCAAACTTCACCGAACCCTCTTGGCGTTGTTTGAAGATTTCCGTACCCACGATACTTGGTTCCAAAGCATTGAACGGCACTAACACGGTCCATGCATCTTTATAGGTCAGATAAAAAGGATTTATCCCTTGAGATTTGAACGTCTCTGCCGCAGCAATAAACTCATCCCAGGTTTTTGGTACTTCTACGCCGGCTTCGGCAAAGATCGCTTTGTTATAAATCACGCCGCTGGCGTTCGCCGAGAATGGGATGCCGTTCACTACATCCGATCCGGTCAAATCGTTCATCATTTGAATATAAGCTGGTTGAATCGAGGAGAGAATTGCATCACCTGTGAAGTCTTTGAACACCCCTCCGGCAGCCAACGACTTGTAAGTATCCGTTGCCCCCATACCAATAACATCCGGAATTTCATCCTTTGCCGCTCTTGTCTTCAATACGGTTTCCGCGTCAGGCGGGTTTACTTGCGTCACCTTGATATTAGGATTCGCTTCGTTAAACTTCGCAATCAGCTTGTCGAAGGTATCCTTCGCTTCCGTTTTATTTTGGAAAAATTCGATTTCAACTTGCTTGTCGGAAGTGGCAGTTGATCCGTTGTTGGATGCCGTTCCTGCGTTATTTCCTCCACCATTACCGCAAGCGCTAAGCATCGAAGCAGCTAACAACCCTGCTAATACGGGTGCTATGATTTTTTTCATCATGTTTTATCCCCCTGATCGTAAAATTTTCACTGTTGGCGTAGGACAGAAAATAGAGGTTATCAGGATACGTAAACGTTTACTTTTTACTCAATATGTACCCATTCAGCCACTACTTAAGCCCCTTCTCGTGAGTAACCATGAATCCTTCGTTGACTTCACCTAGTTCCGGACTTCACCTCTTTGCGTTGGTTTCATCTCTGCAAGGTAAACGTTTACGAACTGAGACAATGAAAGCCATTAGTTCTTCCATTTGCGCTCATTTCAAATCAAACGCTCGGAAACGTAAACGCTTACCTAAATATATCCCTGTGTGATAGGTTTGTCAATAATTTTGATCAAGCATTTTTTTCGCCTTCGATCCTACAAGACAATTCCCCCTCTCCCCTAAAAATATCGTTGACAAATAGGAGCACAAGTTCTAAAATCGAGTAAGCGTTTACGTTGTCTACTATCAGAGTAGAACCATATTGAAACGAATGAGGCGGGTAATATCATGAACCCTACCATCAAAGATGTTGCCAAAAAGGCCAATGTATCCATAGCTACCGTATCCCGTGTACTCAATAATTTGCAAGGCTATTCGGAGCAAACGAAAGCCAAAGTATACCGAGCCATCGAGGAAATCGGATATCAGCCTAACGCCATCGCCCGGGGACTGATCAATAAGAAAACCCAGACGATCGGCGTGATGTTTCCGACTGTATCAAGCCTGTTCTCTTCTGAGATTCTCCACGGTGTGGAGGACTTTGCTCAGGATAACGGATACAGCGTTATGGTATGCAATACCGATTCAGACGGAAAGCGGACTCTCAAATACTTACAGGTATTGCGTGAGAAGCAGGTTGATGGTTTGATCTTTTCCAGCGAAGTCCTGAAAGAAGAATACTATCAGACACTTCAGCAAATGCGAATTCCTTATGTCCTCGTCTCGACGGAATCCGGCTATGATCATGTACCGTATATCAAGGTCAACGATTTTCAGGCCGCTTATGATGCCGTAGAGTATTTGATTCGATTCGGCCATCGCAAAATCGCTTTGCTGAGCGGTACTAAGCACGATACGATCGCCGGGATTCCAAGAATTGAAGGTTACAAGAAAGCCCTTGAGAACCACGGCATACCGATTAACGAATCTTATATCGCCTATGGAGATTTCTTATTCGACGTAAGCTATAAAGCGATGGAAGAACTCTTAAGCCGGGCCCCTGATATCACCGCCATCTTTGCGGCGAGCGACGAGATGGCAATTGCTGCAATCTCTGTAGCTGCCAAGTATGGAATTAAGGTGCCTGATGAGTTGTCCATTATCGGATACGATGATCTGAAGCTGGCCCAGATGTCGGTTCCCCCTTTGACTACCGTACGACAACCATTGTACGATATGGGCAATCTAGCCTCTCAGAAACTGATTCACATGATCAAAACGGGGAAAGCCGAAAGCAGCTGCATCGTAGCCCATTCCATCGTCGAAAGACAGACGGTACGGGCGATTAGCTCCCATGACAAGCGGGATATCCATAATCCAAAAACGTAAGCGATAGCCTGATGGTCAATGATCTAAGTGCTCGCTCACGTTCTTTTTTTCAAGGGTACGTAAACGTTTACTAGCAACTAAGGATTCAAGCATTTTTTAAGGAGGAATAAACATGACGAAACGCCGTACGGCCTTTTATTGGATGACTTTACCCGCTCTCGTGTTGTTTTTTGCTTTTCACACCTACCCAGCGCTTCAAGGCATTTTCTATGCTTTCACAAACTGGGACGGCTTCAGCAAAAGTTATGATTTCATCGGTCTGAAGAATTTTATTAATGTATTTAAAGATTCGAATGTCCTGGATTCATATATCTTTACGTTCAAATATGCGATTACAGCCACGATCCTTATTAACGTACTCAGCCTGTTGATTGCACTGGGGTTAAATGCAAAAATTAAGGCTAAAAATTTCTTTCGCGCCTTCTATTTTCTGCCCAACGTCCTTGGTGTTTTGATCATCGGTTATATCTTTAACTACCTGTTCTCCAACGCCTTCCCGATCTTAGGTGAGAAGTTAGGCATTGATTTTCTCTCGACCAACCTTCTTGGGAAACCGGACTGGGCCTGGGTTGGTGTCGTCATCGTCGGGGTCTGGCAAGCCATAGCCTACAATACGATTCTTTACTTGGCCGGCTTGCAGACGATTCCTGCCGACCTGTATGAGGCTTCGAGTCTCGATGGTGCCTCCAAATGGAAGGAGTTCTGGAAAATCACTTTTCCAATGCTGGCCTCGTTCTTCACCATCAACATGGTCCTGGCTATGAAGGGCGGGTTAATGGTCTTTGACCAAATCGTTGCATTAACCGGAGGCGGACCGGGTACAGCCACCCGATCAATCGCGTTATTGATTTACCAAGGTGGCTTTACTGGCGGTGAATTCGCTTATCAATCAGCAAATGCGGTCATCTACTTTATCGTGATCGTCGCCATTTCTCTGTTCCAAATTAAAGTTCTACAAAGACGGGAGTTGGATCAACTATGACTAAGAAAACCAATTGGCTCGCAACGATACTCATTGCGCTTGGCTCCCTTTTCATTTTGTTCCCGCTATATATGACCGTGAGCATCGCTTTGAAAAATCCGGAGGAAATGGCTGGCTCAATATTCTCGTTGCCGACAGGCCTCCATTTCAGCAATTTTAAACGGGCTATCGAAGCCACCAATTTCTTTCAAGCCCTCGGCAATAGCTTTGTCATTACTGCCGTATCGGTTGTTTTTATTCTATTGACCAACTCGCTAGTTTCTTATGCGATCGCCCGGAACATGAACCGCAGGTTCTTCAAAGGGCTGTACCTTTACTTTATCAGTGCGATGTTCATTCCGTTTCAAATTATTATGCTGCCTGTCGTTAAAGTAACAACTGACTTAAGCATGAATAACATTCCCGGTCTGATCATCCTGTACATCGTTTATGGTCTGCCGTTTAACGTCTTCGTGTATGTCGGTTACATCCGCTCCATACCTATTGAGCTGGAGGAAGCAGCGACAGTCGACGGGACGTCTACCTGGGGGACCTTCTGGCGGATCATCTTCCCGCTGCTGGCGCCAATCAGTGCTACGGTTGCGATTCTGTCCTGCCTGTCAACGTGGAACGACTTCCTGTTGCCGCTCATTTTGCTGGCTGATCCAACTCAATATACACTGCCGCTCGTGCAATACGTGTTCCAAGGCCAATTCAGCACGGACTATAATCTGGCCTTCGCCTCCTATTTACTGGCGCTGTTGCCGATGGTTATCGTTTATCTGTTCCTTCAGAAATGGATCATTAGCGGGATTACGCAAGGAGCTGTCAAGGCTTAAGCCGAACGGTACACCGTTGTGCTTTTCCAAAAAGAAGACCCAAGCCTCCATTCATTCCAATGATGGCTTGGGTCTTCTTTTTATTTTAACGTAATTTCTTTCTCCCAGGTCACTTCCTTACCTTGATCATTCGCGAAAACAAAGGTGACCTTGCCAGTTTCGTCTTTCATTTCGTCAGGATAAATGAAGCCCATAAACTGTCCGTTACCGCTGATATAGAATCCGTTTCCGCCTTCTTGACCATGCTTAATGGCTTCCTCCAACGTATTTACGATGTTGTTTTTCTCGGATGTCCAATGGATCTCCTTCAGCATGTAGCCTTCCGGTGCTTTTTTGACCGTGAAGTCAAAGCTTCCCCCTTCAGCCAGCGGTTTCGGGGTTTGATCGATGACGATCAGAATGTCGCCGTTGGCCGCATTCTCCGTGCTGGCGTTATCATCAGACGTATTGGCAGAATTGTCGTTTGTTGTTGGCTCTTGCGGCGCTCCACTTAATGATTTATTCCCGCATGCGCTCAGCATCAATACCGCAGTCAGAGCTGCCATCAAAAGTACCAGTGTTTTATTTTTCATCATGAGTTTCTCCTCCGTTTATGTGATCTTGATGGGCTAAGGTAAAATAGAACGCTACACCTTGCTCCGTATTCCGAGCACCGTATTCACTGCCATGCAGCTCCAAAATATGCTTCACGATCGCCAGCCCCAGCCCGGTCCCGCCGGATTTGCGGTCCCTCGAACGTTCTGCCCGGTAAAATTGGTCCCAAATCCGGGCCAGATCCGCCTCAGGAATCGTGGGGCCTACATTTTCGATCGTCGCCGTGATCTTTCCATTCACTTCCCGATGCAGTTCAATGCAGATGATGCTTTCCTCCCGGGCGTGGCGAACGGCGTTGCTTAGTAAGTTCAGGACTACCTGCTCAATCCGTCTCGGATCGGCCCAAACCGTCATCTCCTCCACATGGGATGAATGCAGTCCGCTTTTCTCATAACTAAGTGTCAACTTGATTTGAAGCCCCTTGGCTTCCAGCTGCTGATCAAAGGACTCGGCTACCCGCTTGACGAGGCGGGACAAGGAGAAGCTGCGCGGTTGCAGTTGGATCTTCTTCACCTCAAATTTGGACAGCTCCAGCATATCCATAATCAAGGCGTTCATTCGATCGGTTTCGCTGACGATCAATGCCAGATAACGCTCTTTTTTGTCGTCTGCCACTCCGTCCTGCAGCCCTTCCGCAAACCCCTTAACGATGCCTAGAGGTGTTTTCAGCTCGTGAGATATGTTGGCGACGAGCTCTTTGCGCAGCTCCTCTGCTTTCCGCTTCTCCTCTACATCCTGCTGCAATTGACGATTAGCCAGGGTCAGCTCCTTCAACGCTTCGTCCAAATTGCGCGACAGCCGGGCCAGATTGCGGGACAGCTCGCCGAACTCGTCCTTGGACCGAGCTTCCGGCACTACAGAGAAATCCAACTCCGCCAGGCGGGCAGCCGTACGATTCAAGGCAAGCAACGGACGGGACACCAGCCGCGAAAAGATCAGGGACAGCAGAACGACCAGCACAAGGATCAGCGGAGCCAGCACAATCACATAATTTTGAAGAATGTCCACGGCTTCTCCAACCGGCTGCAATGAGCTTAATGCGATCATGTAATGCGGACCCCTCTGCTCTTCGTTGGCGAGCGGCTGAAGCAGTACAGCGTACTCGACACCGCTCCACGGATCCCGCCATTCGAATCGAACGAGTCCCTCTTGAAGCAGCTCCGTTTCGGAGGAATTAGTTCTGTAAATTTGCTCTCTCCAAGCTTGAACCGCATCATCGATCAACGAATCCTGATAAAACGGATTATATGAGCGAGAATGGGGCTCCGGCAGCAACAGATCCTCTACCTTGCCTTCCACCCGCACCAGCCCGAGATCAGGCTCACGACTCGCTTCTGCCGACAAATGAATCTCCACGGGATTCATAATCGTATCCAGCTGATCCATAAACATCCCGTCGACCGTCAGCTGATCGCCTTTCACAAATTTCGGAATCTCTTCCCAGGTTGTCCCTTCCGTCGGAATGACGACCTTGATCTTCTTCCCGCTTAACGTCTGCAAATCGATATAATAAGGTTCATAGTGAAGCTGCACAAATTCTCGACTTAATATAGCGATACTGGCGTCGTGCCGGTTCATGTATTCGCCTAACAGCCGGGAGACTTGCTGGTCATCGTTGGGATGCTCGCTGAACTGCTTGGCAAAGCTCCGCATGCTCTCGACCAACCGGTTGATTTTGGTCTCCCGATAGAAGCGCTCGAAGAACATGCCTTCAGCCACCATGACGACCGAGAAGGCCAATAACACCAGCACCGAAGTGACAATGAACAACTTAAAAACAACGCTATGCCTTCTCATATGTTCACATCGAATTTATAGCCTGACCGGATCACGGTAACGATGTACCGACCTTCGTCTCCCAGCTTGGCTCTTAATTTTTTGATATGGGTATCCACGGTACGTGAGTCGCCCAAATAATCGTATCCCCAGACCGCATCCAAAATGGCCTCCCGGGTTAACACCTTGCCAGCATGCTTGACCAGAAAGATCAGCAACTCATACTCCTTGGGCGTTAAATT
This sequence comes from Paenibacillus sp. J14, assembly GCF_000518465.1. NCBI lineage: Bacteria > Bacillati > Bacillota > Bacilli > Caryophanales > Paenibacillaceae > Paenibacillus > Paenibacillus sp. J14. Next base: position 51,843 of record NZ_JADQ01000010.1, read on the forward strand.
CACCGCGGTCCCTTTGACGGCCACGACATGTGCTTCGCGATTGATCGACAAGTCGCCGAACACTTGCACCTCGCTGGCCCGGCCAACCGTGCCTTCCTTTCGTTTCATCAAGGCCGTGGCGCGGGCGACGAGCACCCGGGGGCTCAGCGGCTTTGTCACATATTCGTCGGCGCCCAGCTCGAATCCGAGCAGCTGATCGTCGTCCTCGGTTCGAGCCGTCATAATGATGATCGGTACATCCGATTTGCCGCGAATTCGCCGGCAGACGGACCAACCGTCCATTTCAGGCATCATGATGTCCAGCACGACCAGATCAACAGGGGTCTGCTCGAAAATGTCCAGCGCGATGCGGCCGTTCTCGGCTTCGTGGACTTCCCATTGTTCTTTTTTAAAATAATCGGTGATAAACTCACGCATCAGTGCGTCGTCTTCCACCAGCAATATACTTCGTTTCATCCCGACATCACCTTGCTCCTATTCTAGCCTATTCATTCCCCTTCTATGAACTCGGTCGACACCTCCATTTCTCCTTGCAAAACCAAGTATAAAGCAGTGATGTGTCTGCCGTGTGAACTTGACGTGACCAAGAAAAAAAAAGAGGCGCTCCGCTGATCGCAGAAAGCCTCTGCTCAGGTATCCCGTTAGTTCTATGCATTGGTTTTCTATCTAACATTGACAATCAGGCTGTGAAGTCTTCACCAACCTGTAAAGCGATTTTCCCCAAATAATGACGGTTCAGCATCTGATGTGCCTTGCACCACATAACTTTGCTTAAAAGAAAAGCCTTGATAGACGAACGTAAGTCTACCAAGGCTTATTGCACTTATGAACTAGATCTTATAGGCTTTCATTGCTTTGCGCAGCTCTTTGAAGGTTGGACGCTTACCGTACAGCAGGACACCGGTGCGGTAAATCTTCGCCGACAGCCAGCCGAACACGAAGATCGCAATAGCCAGGACGATCAGCGAAGCCGCAATTTCCCAAATTGGCGGCTCCCCGAGGCCAATCCGTACGATCATCGACACCGGTGAAACGAACGGGATGAAGGAGCTGACCTTCATGAGCAGCGAGTTAGGCGTGCCCAAGCTGAAGATCCCGATATAGAATGCCGCCAGCGACAGCATCGTAATCGGCATCACCGCTTGCCCCAGCTCTTCGGTCCGGCTGACCAGCGAGCCGACCGCGGCAAACAGTGTAGCATACAAGAAGTAACCCAAGATATAGAATACTAGGCCAAGCACTAATACTTCCACGCGGATATCAGACAGATGCAGATTGAAATCCGCCAACACCGGCTGGTTGTACGGCAGCGAGATATTAATCGCAATCACTGCGGCAAAAACAGCAATTTGCAGCAGCCCGATAAAAAACATCCCAATAATCTTCCCGAACATTTGCGCGAGCGGCGATACGCTGGTGATAAGAATCTCCATAATGCGCGAGCTTTTCTCTGCAGTGACTTCCGCCGAGATCATATTCCCCGTCATCATTATGGTCATGAAGAACAGGATGATGAGTACATATACGATAACGTAATTAATTGCCCCCATCGCTTCCGTCGGATTGCCGCTTTCACCCGCACCAGAATCCGGTGAAGCCTTCACCGCATTGATTTGGATCGGCGTGCTTAACGCAGCGATTTGCTCTTCTGTCAGCATGCCTTTCGTGATATACTCCGCCTTGACGTTCTGGAGTGCCGCTTGCAGCGCATTTTGCAGCCCCATTCCCAAACTGTCTTTCTTCGAGGTGTAGGTTACTGCTGGGAAGACACCGCCGTCTCCTTCAGCAAACTGCAGATACCCATCGATCTCCCCGGCTTCAATTGCCGCTTGCAGCTTGGCTTTGTCCGCTTGCTCGTAAGGAACCAACGTGTAGCCTGCTGCCGGCTGCTTCTCTGTATAGACTTCCAGCGACTTCGCCAACTCCGGTTGCCCTTCGTACACAAGGCCAATCTTCGTTGGTTGATCATCCCCGCCGGTAAATTTATCGATAAAATAAGGCACATGCAGCCCGATCGTCACCAGCAGCGCCAAGACCAGCGTCGTAATGATAAAAGATTTTGTACGCACTTTATTCATGAACGTAAAGCCAACGACCGTCCCCATTTTATTCATTGGATTCACCTACCTCTTTAATAAAGATCTGATTCAGCGTAGGCTCCTTAATTTCAAAATGCTCTACTTCGCTGACCTCCATCGCTCTACGCAAAATCTCTTGTGCTGCCGATACCTGCGAGATCCGTACCAGATAGCCGCGTTCTTTCCGCTCCACCTTCTCCACGCCTGCGATCCGCTCGAGCCCTGTTACTTCTCCGGCTGTATGCAGGAGCACTTCTTCGCGAGGATAACGTTTTTTGATCTCTTGCAGATTGCCCTGCAGCACGGTATTTGAACGGTGCAAAATCGTGATGTTCCGGCACAGCTCCTCCACATGCTCCATCCGGTGAGTGGAGAACAGAATGCTGGTGCCTTGATCGCGCAGCTCCTTCACCGTCGCCTTCAGCAGCTCGACGTTAACCGGGTCCAAGCCGCTAAACGCTTCGTCCATAATAACAATTTTAGGTTTATGAACAACCGCGGCGATAAAGCCCATTTTTTGCTGATTGCCTTTGGACAGCTCCTCAATTTTCTTATCGTAGTATTCCGGCACTTCAAATCGCTCGAGCCAGTATTTCAGGCTCTTGTCAGCCTCTGCTGCAGACATGCCGCGCAAGCGGGCCAGGTAGATGATTTGGTCGCTGACCTTCACCTTTGGATACAACCCGCGTTCCTCCGGCAAATACCCCATTTGCGATTGCAGCTCCCGGCTGTAAGGCTTGCCGTTGTACAGAATTTGTCCGCCGTCCGGATAGATCAACCCCAGCACCATCCGCATCGTTGTCGTCTTCCCGGCACCGTTGGCGCCCAGCAAACCGTAAATCTCGCCTTCCTCTACCTGAAGCGAAATGTTGTTGACCGCCGTTTTCTCGCCAAACTGCTTCATGACATTGTCCAGTACCAATGGTTTCGCCATATTCCCTCTCCTTCTTCGCTACAAAATAATTGATGCGATTAAACCAATGTCGCCGTGGATGGGGTTACCAGCTTCGCCGGTGAATGCCCTTGAATCCACAACTGCAAAATCTCATCTAACTCGAGGCTGCGGGTTTGCATCACCTGCAGGCCTTTGGCGGCTAGACTCTGCTGCAGTTCTCCTTCGTACTGCTCTTGAACGATCAGCTTCGTCACCTGCGGTCCATCTACGCGAAGAATCGTTCCCTCGGGCAGGTCGCCCGGCGAGCAATCGCTGCTGCGGATCCAAATCTCCTTCCAGCTGCTAAATAACTGATCCTTCTCGGCCATTCCGAGTATCTTCCCCTGGTGAATCAAAGCAATGTAGTCAGCCAGCCGCTTCACTTCCTCCACGATATGGGTCGCGATCAAGATCGTCATGTCCTCGCCCTCCATAAAGTCCCGGAGCTCGTCGATCATGCCCTTCCATGCGAAGGGATCCAGCCCTGAGGAGGGCTCGTCGAGCAATAGCAGCTTCGGCCGGGCAGCCAACGCTGCCGCGATCTCGTATTTCCGCCGCTCCCCCTTGGACATCCGGTTTAACCGTTCATTTCTCGGGACGTCAAACCGGTTCATGAGATCCTCAAAGAGCTGCTGATCCCAAGTTGGATACCATTGTGATCGGAACTCCGCTGCGCGCTCGGCGGTCATATAATTTTCTTCCGGTTCGGGCGCTTCCGAGACATATCCGATTTGTTGGCGCAGCTCAAGGGACAACTCACCGGAGCACGACTGGCCGAACCAACGAATTTCCCCCGCATCTGGCTGCAGCATTTGCTGAATTAATTGCATCATCGTGCTTTTGCCAGAGCCGTTAGGCCCTACGAGAGCCACGATATACCCCTTCGGCACTTGCAAATGTAACGGCCCGATCGTTTTACGGCGTCCCCGTTTCAGCGCTCCAATCAGCTCAATCGCCATCGGTTGTGTCATTCATCCGTCCCCTCCTTGTCTGGATTTGAGTTATATTTCTGTTGCATAACCTGCAAAAATAGCTGCTTCAACTCTTCCGCCCCGTATTGCATCGATTTTCCGGTATCTACCGCCTTCTCCAACGCTTCCTTCACTACAGCGGTGCGGTATTCATCCCGTTCGTCCGCGCCGACCTTGGCGACAAACGTTCCTGTTCCCTGCCGCGTCCGAAGCAGTCCCTCCGCCTCCAAATCTTGATAGACCCGGCGGACGGTAATGACGCTGCAGTTTAAGGCGCCGGCGAATTCCCGAATCGAAGGTAACAACGTACCTTCTGCGATCTGGCCGCTGACGATTAGGGAGCGAAGCTGCGACTCAATTTGATGATACAGCGGCGCTGCACTATTTTCGTTGATTTGAATGGGAATCCACACCTTTCTTGCTCACCTCCGCCTTACTCCCGTATTTCTCTGCCATCCTTAAGTCAAATCCCGCTTCATTAGTCTTCGCCGCGTCAGCGATAACAGGTAAGTGAACCCGAGACCGCCGACAGCTATGGAGCACCACATCATTGGTGAGAGTATGGTGTAACGCCGGGAGTTTTCCAAGATGAACGCCAGCAGGTTGACGTCAAGCCAATTCATGACAAAAGCGGCTCCCGCCAGCAACAGCATGAGCAGGAATGTTAACCCTAAATATACTTTGCCGCTCATCAGAAGCTCGCAATAAATAAACAATCCGTTAATCAGTAAGCTGTATCCCGTCCAGGTGAAGCAAAACACAAGAAAGGCTCCAAATTCCCACACCATACTATTCATCAGATACGTGACCAGATAAAGACCGCCGTAGAACAGAATCCCGTTGAGCAGCATCGCCGCTCCCAGTTGAATCAGCCTGCTTCTCAGCACCGTCTTCACCGAAATTGGCAACACGCGATAATATCGCAGCATTTGGGTATACGAATTTTCCCGAATATAGTTAAATGAGCGCCGAGTAAAAAAGAACCCTGTGAAAGGAACCATGATCAACATCAGGAAGTCGCTCATTGGATTTATCACGTACTGGACATGCTCTTGTGTTCCAATAAAGATGCCGAGCATCAGCGCAATGTACAGCATAAAGATGACATTCCAAATGAGATACATTCGATCGCTTTGCAAATCTCTTCTGAAGATCACCCAAGCGCCTTTCCAATTATCCATCGTTCATCAACCTCTTTCATTCCCATCTTCGTCCTTCGATCATCGACAGGCTGTGATGGCCACTGTGCTTACTGTTTATATCTTTATACACAGTATAATCTTTGCTTATTTCGATGTCAATGCTTCTTTCATCCACAAAAAAAAGCCAACAGCGCGATTCTTTACGAATCGGCCATTGGCCGTAGATAGATCCAGTATACTTACGATGATTTACATACCCAAAATAACTTCCCATACCGGCTTCGTATGGCCGCCTGGATACAGCAAATACAGCAGCACATAAACGACAACCCCCGTAATCGCCGTGCAAAACCAGATGACCGAGGTGACCCGTCCCCATTTGCGGTGTTTGGCGTACTTCTCCTTAAAGCCAAGCACCAATGTGGTGATGCCAAATACGGCTGCAACGGTCGCTAGAACGATATGGAAGGTGAGGAACGTCTGATAATAGCCTTTGAGGCTATCCGGTCCGCCCCACGACGTATTGCCGATAAATACAGTTCGCGACATATAGATCAGGAAGAACAGAAGCGCAGCCACAGCCGCCGCAATCATCGTCTTCTTGTGAGCTTCCCGTTTCCCTTTAATGATAAGCCCCCACCCGATCGCTACCAGCACGGCACTAATGACGATAAATGATGTGCTAAGCGTCGGAAATAACGTGAACAGATCCAATTTGCATCCTCCTAAACGTTTTGTGAGATAGCCTTCCAACCCAAGATCGCCGGCCGGCCTCCCATCCCGTTGACTTAAGATCCGGTCTGAGGCGGAGGTGGATTCAGCGTAGAGTTAGACAAAGCAGCCCCTTCCGCTTCTTCCTGGTCATTCTCGCGGTTTTCCTGCTTGTACCAATGATAAAACACGTACGCCAGCATCGACGCAAAGATGAATTCCTGAATGAACTTCATCAGGATTCCACCAACCTGCTGATCGATGTTCGGCTGCAAGTAGCCAAAAAATTGCGGTCCGCCGAACTGACGAAGCAGCTGCGCCGGGTCTCCAGTCACGCAATACCCCATCGCCCGCGCCCAGACAGCCGGATCGCTGTAAGTCGCGTACAGCGGCTCGTCCGCAAAAATAATTAAGCCGCAGGCTGGTGTGAGCAGCACCATGTTAAGGAAGATAAAACCCATTTTCTTAAGGCCCTGAACTCCTGCCCGCTCAGGCAACGGATTGACCAGCGTCCACCACATGAGAACTGCGGCGATAAACAAAATGACATAGTACACTCGATGCACGCCAAAATGAAGCATCACATAGTCATGCACGACCGGCAGATGATAAAACGAAAACAACCCGTTAAACACGACAGCTGCCACCACCGGGCGAGCCAAAAACTTCAATACTCTGAGCGGGCTTGAAGCCAGAAACGCTGTCACACGGCGCCAAACCCAAGGGGGCAGTCCCAGCATTAACAGCGGCGGCGCCAACAGATAGGACATCGCCATGCTGAGCATATGGAAGCTGAACATCATATGGCCGAGCAGTTCCACCGGACCGCCTTGTGCTAGATAAAGCAACAGCATCCCGGTGACAAACAACACTTTCCGTCCCACGGGAACGTGGACATCACCTTCAGCCCATTTCTCAGCGCCCGGCCCAATCAACACAAAATATCCGGCTGTCACCAGCAGCATGAAAGCCAAGAAAACCGGACTCCAGACCGCTGTGAAATTAAAATATTCTAACCCCAGCACGGCAAACCCTCCTTCCGCAGCGCGCTTAGTTCTGTCCAAATTGTGAACAAGTGGGTAAATACGACAAAAACGGTGACAGCATCCCAAGCGGGAAGGTACCGTTTTTGTGCTATACCTATCTTAACTATGCAGTTGAACCCGCAAAAGAGGGGGCCCGCCATCTGGCGAGAGCCTCCTCTTCTTCTCTTACCACCACATCCAATATAAAGCGGCAATAATCGCGGTAAATGCAACGAAAAATCCACCAGCCATGAAGATGATCGGGATCAAATGGCCCTTATCCTTCATGTGCATCCAGTAACCTAATTGAACCAGCACCTGCAGTACCGCCATCAACAGCAACAAAATGACGGTGAACGCGGTATTCACTCCGCCGGCTGCAACCGCTGCAAAAGCGATCAAGGTCAGAACGATGGAGAAAATAAACGCGACAATGTGTTTCTCCGGACCTTCATGCCGCTGACGGTGCTTTACCGTCGGTGAACCGTTTGATTCCTGATTGACCATCCGTTAGACCACCTTTCCGAGCAGGTAGACAACCGTGAAAATGAACACCCAGACAACGTCGATGAAGTGCCAGTAAATAGCCGACACGTAAATCTTCGGTGCCGTGACGACGGTCAGACCTTTTTTGAAGAGTTGCCCAATGAGCAAGGAAATCCACAAAATCCCGAACAACACGTGCGCGCCGTGGAAGCCTACCAGCGTATAGAACGCCGAACTGAACGCACTTGTGGTCATGCCGTAGTCTTCATGCAGGACATACTCAGCAAATTCATAAATCTCCAGCACAAGGAAGGCCAGGCCAAGCAGAACAGTTACAGCCAGCCAGCCTGCCAGCTTCCCTTTGTCTCCGCGGTGCATCGCTTGAATGGCGAACACACTCGTCAAACTGCTGACCAAGAGGATAAAGGTCGCAGCGGCCGTCATCCCCAAATTAAACAGCTCACTTGCAGACGGGCCATCGGCGATTTGATTCCGCAAGGTAAGGAAGGTTGCAAACAAGGTACCAAACAGGACGGCCTCGCCCCCAAGGAATAACCAGAAGCCCAAAATTTTATTACGGCCTTCCAGCGTTGCCTTCTCTGGTTCGTGCGGCAACGTACCTGCTACATGCGATGTGTTTGGTGCACTCATGCTTTGACCTCCTTCCCATTCAGTTCATCCGGTTCGATGTGCCAGCCGTGATCGTCAAACAAGGAACGGAGCAGCATCGACAAGAACGTAATCGCCAAGCCGAGGCCAACTACGATGTAATTGTTGAACAGGAAGTTCATCGCACCGTTACCAAAATCATCGTTCGCGAACATAAAGCCCAGACCAGCAATAAACAAACCTACCGACATAATAAATGGAAGAATCGTCGGCGAAGGCATATGAATCGGACCAACCGGCTCCGCCGGCGTCATTTCTTTGTTGCCAGCCATCTTCTCTTTCCAGAAAGCATCAATCCCGCGAACCAACGGAATTTGCTTGAAGTTGTATTCCTCTGGCGGAGAAGCAATCGACCATTCCAGCGTACGTCCATCTTCCCAGACATCACCCGGAACGCCCTTCGGTTGTCTTGCCGTAATTGCAATATTCACCAGGAACAAGATCACCCCAACGCCCATCAAGAAGGCACCGATCGTACTGATCAAGTTCAACAGGTCAAAGCCTTGGTTCGGCAAATACGTAAAGACGCGGCGTTGCATCCCTAGCAAGCCAAGGAAATGCTGTACGAAGAACGTCATATGGAAGCCGATAATAAACGTCCAGAACTCCCATTTGCCAAGCTTCTCATTCAAGACGCGGCCAAACATCTTCGGCCACCAGTAATGCAGTCCGGCGAACAAGCCCAGAACCAGACCACCTACGATAACATAGTGGAAGTGCGCTACGACGAAGTAAGTATCATGGTATTGATAGTCTGCCGGCGCCGAAGCCAGCATTACCCCGGTAACCCCACCCATAACGAACGTTGGGATAAAACCGGAAGCGAACAGGTTAGCCGTCGTAAAGCGGATTTGACCGCCCCACATCGTAAACAACCAGTTGAAGATTTTGATCCCCGTCGGAACGGCAATCAGCATCGTAGCGATGGAGAACAGCGCATTGGCCACCGGCCCCATCCCTGTCGTAAACATATGGTGCGCCCAAACCATGAAGCCCAGGAAGGCGATCAGGATCGTAGCGAATACCATCGAGCTATAACCAAACAACCGCTTACGCGAGAACGTACTTACAACTTCGGAGATGACCCCAAACGCTGGCAAGATCAAAATGTAAACTTCAGGGTGTCCGAAAATCCAGAAAATATGTTGCCACAATACCGGGTTACCGCCGCTTTCTACATTAAAGAAGTTTGCGCCGAGAATCCGGTCAAACGTCAACAGAACCAGACCTACCGTGATCGCCGGGAAAGCGAATAAGATCATGGCAGACGTTACAAATGTGGTCCAAGTAAACATCGGCATCCGCATAAAGGACATCCCCGGCGCGCGCATCGTAATGATCGTCGCCAGGAAGTTGATACCGCCGATCAGTGTCCCCAGACCAGCGATCTGCAAGCCGATCGTGTAGAAGTCAACCCCGTGTGTCAAGCTGTACGTCGTACTCGACAACGGCGTATACGAGGTCCAGCCTGCATCCGGTGCACCGCCCATCAACCAGCTCAGGTTCAGCAGCAGTCCACCAAACAGGAAGGTCCAAAATCCGAGAGCGTTCAAGAAAGGGAACGCGACGTCCCGAGCCCCGATTTGCAGCGGGATAACCGCGTTCATCAGGGCGAAGATCACCGGCATAACGCCAAGGAAAATCATCGTTGTGCCGTGCATCGTAATCAATTCGTTAAATTGCTGTGCCGATACAAAATCATTCATCGGTTTTGCCAGCTGCACGCGGATCAGCAATGCTTCGATGCCGCCGATTCCAAAGAACAAACCGCCCGCCACTAAATACAAAATGGCGATTTTCTTGTGATCGACCGTCGTCAACCAGTCCATTAACCCCTTGTGCCGCTTGACAGTGTGAGCATGAGCCAAGGTTTGTACCCCCTCTATTAATTCCTATCCATCCATGCCGTCCATAGAGGCACGCAAGATTAATAAGATAATTTGCTGTTAGCCAAGTAGTCGGCGATGGCTTCGATTTCAGCATCCGTTAATCCGAGATCTTCCTTCGGATTTGGCATTTTGTTACCTGGTTTTACCTTTTGCGGATCCGTCAGCCATTCCACCAAATTATCCTTAACCGGTTTGCCGTCGATCGGTTTGCCGGACGCTTCTGCATTATGTAAAATGCTCGCAACCGTCTCTCTGCTGCCGATCCCCGTCAAGTTCGGTCCCAGTGGCCCGCCTTGATCACCGATCGCGTGGCAGCTCAAGCATTGCGTCTTAAATACTTCCGCAACGGCTGGATCCTGAATTGTTTGTACCGGCGCCTTCATCGCTTCAACCCAACGGTCAAACGACTCTGGGCTAACCGCCTTGACTTTAAACTCCATGAAAGCATGGGATTTCCCGCACAGCTCGGCGCACTTCCCGAGGTAAACCCCTTCGTTCGTGGCTTCTAGCCAAGCTTTGTTAATCGTTCCGTCCGTATTGGTATCCGTTTTGCCGCCGAGCGAAGGCACCCAGAAGGAGTGCAGCACGTCAGCTGTCTTCAACTCAAGCGCAATCTTCTTCCCCGTAGGGATAATCATATCCTGGGCAGTCGTAATGCCGTAATCCGGATAGGTGAACTCCCACCAGAACAAATGCGAAGTGACTTTAACCTTCACCGCATTGGCATCCTTCGAATAATCTTCGCCAAAGGCAAAAACTTTCTGCACCGTTGCAACCGCCAGAATCAGAACCAGAACCAACGGAATGGCAGTCCAGATGATCTCCAGCTTATGGTTGCCTTCAACTTGCTTGGGAATGTCGTTTTGCCCCGGTTTACGGCGATACTTGATCCACACGTAAGCCGCGATCCCGAATACGATCAGCATGACTACAATCATGATCGTAATCGACAGTTTAATTAATCCGAGCTGCCCTTCAGCTACTGGACCCTGCGGTCTGAGCACGGACAGGTCTTCACGGCCGCATGCGGACAAGAGCAACGCTAGCATGGCAAACAAAGGTACTAGCCGCTTAACAGCCTTCCAAGGTTTCATCATTGATCTACCCCACTTCTTACGTTTTCTTCCGCAGCATCACAGAGATTTCCAGCCTGCGCAGCTCAAAAATCTACCTGTCTATCACGGAAACTACATTCCTGTCAATTACAACAATCACCTATTAAATATATGATTGAACCCCTCGTTTGTCAATGATTCAGGGGCAGTTCACAAATTGTTCAAAAATCCGAAAACCCGCGTCACAAAAGGTTTTGTGAACGTTTTCTCCAGTTCGACATCAAGTGAAAAGGCTGCCAATTTTGAACAAAACTCGGTGAATTGTGACGATTCCCTACTCTGCTTCATTTTTGACATTTCTTCAAACTTTATTTCATTTCAGCAGAAGAAATTTAAACATTGCCTCAGGTCAGGCGTGAAGGCGCGGCGCTGTTCGAGTGCGTGCAGGGGGAGTCTGGGAGTTTGAGGTTATGCTGCAGGGACTTACGTGGTCGTGCTGCGAGTAGTAGAAAAAAGTGGCTGTTGGGGAACGTGATGGTGCGGGCTGTGGCGCTAAACGTGTTGAAATGGTGAGAAACGAGTGGTTTGGTGCGATGCGTGTGACTTGGTGCGGAAGATGTGGTTTGGTGCGATGCGCGTGGCCTGGTGCGGAACATGTAACTCTAACGGAACGTAGCGACCTTATTTACACATTTCCCGGCTATTTCCCGCTGTAACGGAACCAGATGACCTTATTCCACGTTATGGGCTGCCAATTCCCCATCCCCGCTCCAAATAAGGTCTCCTGGTTCCATTAGAAATCAAGGCGCCGGCCTACTGGCCAAATAACGGCTCTATGTTCCGTTAGAACAAAAGAAAAAGAGAGCTTCCGCTCTCTTCGTCCACATTATTCCCCGTTGGTCAATACCAACGGTCCATCCTCCGTGATCGCCAGCGTGTGTTCATAATGCGCGCCAAGGCTGCCATCCGCGGTACGAATCGTCCAGCCGTCGTCCTCCCACAACACCGCACCGGTTTCCCCGCCGGTGAAGATCGGCTCGATCGTGATCACCATCCCCGGTCGCAGCGTCACTCCCGTGCGCGGCCGGCCGAAGTTCGGCACGTCCGGCGCTTCGTGCATCGACTGGCCGATGCCGTGGCCGATGAGCGGCTTCACAATGCCGATGTTCGCGGCCTGCGCTACGTGCTGCACCGCATATCCGATATCCCCGATCTTGTTGCCGGGGACTGCCTGCGCAATGCCAGCCATGAGCGCCCGCTCGGTGGTCGTCAACAGCTTCTCCGCCTCAGCGCTCACTTGACCGATCCGGTAAGACCAGGCGGAATCGGCCATCCAGCCGTTTTTGCCTACGACAATGTCGATTGTGACGATGTCTCCTAGCGCCAGCTTCCGATCGCCCGGGAACCCGTGGCAAACCACGTCATTAACCGACGCACATGTCGCAAACGGAAAGCCGTGGTATCCCTTCTGCTCCGCCTTAGCTCCTCGCTTCGCCAGAAACGACTCTACGAAAGCATCAATTTCCAGGGTCGTAATTCCCGGTCCGATCATTTTGGCGATTTCGCGGTGGCACTCGGCCAATATCCGTCCCGCCTCACGGATCCGCTTGATTTCCTCTTTGGTTTTTATGCGTACCTTCACATCTTGTTCTCCTTCCGCTGCCGCACGACGATTGATTTCGTGATGTTCCCGTCAGTTTAATATATGTGGGAACAGCAGAAAAAAACCGTCCCGAACGCCCAAGGCGCCGGAACGGCGAATATGCTTCGATTCAAATGGTCTTCAGGAAACAGACGAGTCCAATTTCCCGAGCTCATGCTCAACCAGGTGGGTCAATTCCTCTTCATAGCCGCCCATAATCCGATACTTGCGTACATATTCTTTCACGAACTTCTTCGGATCTTTCGGTCTGAAGATTCGGGTCATTTCCCGTAAACTTTCTTTCACTTCATCATGACCTTTTGTTGCCATACTGATTCCCTCCCAGAACGCTTAAGGTAAATGCTCCGATTTTGCGATGCCGAAAAGTGCGGGTTCAGATTCATGAAGCTATGCCGGCTATTTAGTTGTAATGGAAAGACCTCCTATTCCCTTATTGTAACATATTCAGAAGAAGGTTTCAGCTTTCTTCCAATCGTACATTTTTTATCCGCTTCACCTAATACTATTTATAAACGGGTGCAGGGGCAAACTACAAGCAGTTGAATGTCATTGCTGGACTTGAAGAGGAGGGATACATCCATGACTTCCCAATCTCCAAAAATTCTGATTTTATATGCCAGCTACGGAGATGGACATTACCAAGCCTCCAAAGCGGTGGAAGCCAGCTTGCGAAGCCGAGGCGTATCCGACATTACACTGCTTGATCTGATGGCCGAAGCGCATCCGCTGATTAACGGACTGACGAAGTTCGTGTATATACAGAGCTTCAAAACCATCCCCGGCCTCTACGGTTGGGTCTACAACGCCACCAAACAGATGCCGCAAGAAGCACCGCTGCTCGAGGTCATCAATTCGTTTGGCATGAACAAGCTGCAGCGAACCCTGCAGCAAGCCCAACCGAATTTGATCATCCACACCTTCCCCCAACTCACGATGCCCAGACTGCTGAAGCGGACCGGCCAATCTCTGCCGATGGCAAATATCATCACCGACTTTGACCTGCACGGACGCTGGATCCACTCCGGAGTCGACCGCTATTACGTCGCCACCGAGGACTTGAAGGCAGAAATGGTCAGCCGGGGAATCCCCGAGGAACGCATCCGAGTCAGCGGCATCCCGGTGAAGCCGGAGTTTCATCTGCAGCATCCGGACAGACAAGAACGCCTCCCTGGTCCACTTCAAGAGCTTTTCGTAAAAAATCACACCAACAACAAAACCACCGTCCTGCTGATGGCAGGGGCTTACGGTTCCATGCAGGGGGTACGCGAAGTAATAGAGCGGTTTATAGCACTGGAACATTACCGTGTGATCGCCGTTTGCGGCAGAAACCATGAGCTGTACCGTGCACTGCATGAGCAGCTCCCTCCCCATTCAGACGTACACCTCTTGGAATATGTTGATCAGGTCGCTGCCTTGATGCATCAATGCGACTGCATCGTAACCAAGCCGGGAGGGATCACCTTGTCCGAGGCGCTGGCTTGCCGACTGCCGGTGTTTGTCTATCGTCCTGTCCCAGGGCAAGAGCTCAATAATGCACGTTATTTGGCCCAAAAGGGCGTGGCCTGCATCACCCGAACCCCTGCAGAGCTGACCGAGGAAATCGATGCGCTATTCCAAGATCCACACCGGCTAACCGAGCTTCGCCAAAAAATAGAAAACCTCCGTCGGCCGGAAGCCGCGGAGGTGATTGCAGACGATATTTTAGAGCAGTGGTTCGCGCCCAAGCAGGCCGAGCTAGTTCTTTCATAAGGGGGCTCGTCATACATTTAGGATAAGACAATCCTCTCCTGAAAGTAGGTGTCGTCCTGATGTCCCCTTTTAAATCATCCACCGGCCTCTACGAAAATGTCGCCGGCTTCCTGTGCTACTTGCTTGCGTTTGTGGGTGGAGTTGCGTTTCTCGTGCTCGAGAAGCGCAGCCGATACGTGCTGTTCCACGCCCTTCAGTCGGTTATGCTGTTTGGCGGGTTGATGCTGGCTCATGCCTTGTCCGGCTTTCTACCGGTCATCGGCGTGGTCGTCAATCTGCTCTTGACCGTGCTGGGCGTTACCCTTTGGGTGGTCATGATGCTGGCTGCGCTCCAGGGCAAATGGCTGAAGCTGCCTTGGATCGGCGAACTCGCAGAAAAACAGCTGCAACGGATGTAATTCACCCGCGAGATCGAGGCACATTTTATGCGGTAGCTTTGGCGGTTTCGCTTGGTTCAGCAGCCCCATTCAGCTCAGCTGCCTTGCGTTGGCCCTTCCAGCCGTTAAACAGCAAGTTCAGCACAATCGCCGTAAAGCTGCCGGCAACGATACCATTGTCCACCAGAATCTGCAGCTTAGCTGGCAGTTGGTCGAACAACTCCGGCATCACGGTCACACCCAGCCCCATGCCGACGGAACAAGCGATGATCAGCAGATTTTCATGCCGGTTCAAATCCACTTGGTCCCCCAGCATCCGAACACCGGAGGACAACACGAGGCCAAATAACGCGATCATCGCTCCGCCGAGCACCGACGTCGGCACGAGCTGCGTTAATGCAGCGATCTTAGGTACGAAGCCGATCAAGATCAGCAGCGCACCCGCTACTACGATGACGTCCCGGGTTTTCACCCGGCTCATTTGGACAAGCCCGACATTTTGAGAATACGTTGTGTACGGAAACGAGTTGAAAATCCCGCCAAGCATGATCGCCAGCCCTTCCGCCCGATACCCCCGCGTCAAATCCTTATCCGTAATTTCTTTATCCACGATTTTGCCAAGCGCCATAAAGACGCCGGTCGACTCGGCAACGCTCACGATCGCGACCAGAATCATCGTCAAAATCGCCGAAGCGTGAAACGTAGGTGCACCAAAATAAAACGGTTGTACCGCATGAAACCAGCTGGCTTCCTTCAGCGGCGTCAAATCCACTTTACCGGCAAGCGCCGCCACCAGCGTCCCGGCAATCAGCCCCAGCAAGACGGAGATGGAACGCAGAAAGCCCTTGGCAAAACGGTTCATCAAAATCACGAACAGCAATACCCCAAAGCCCAGCGCGAGATTCAGCGGACTCCCAAAGTCGGGATTGTCCCCTGGACTGCCGCCGCCAAGATCCGTAATCGCCACCGGGATCAGCGTAACGCCGATAATCGTGACCACGGAGCCGGTAACCACCGGCGGAAACAACGCAATCAGCTTGCCAAACAAACCGGCAAACAGGAAAACAAACAGCCCGGAGGCAATAATTGCGCCGTAAATCGCGGAGACCCCTGCGCCGTCGGTCAGCCCGATGGTAATCATCGGCGACACCGCTTGAAATGCGCAGCCCAGCATGACCGGAAGCCCGATGCCAAACAGGCGGTTGCCCCAGACTTGAAGCAACGTGGCGACACCGCAGGCCAACAGGTCGATGGCGATCAGGTAAGTCAGCTGCTGATTAGTAAAATCAAGCGCTCCCCCAACGATCAACGGGACGATGACAGCCCCGGCATACATCGCCAGTACGTGCTGCAGTCCTAATGAAAAGGTTTTAAGCGGATGACGGTGTTTCTGAAAAATACGTTCCCGTTTCATAAAAATCTGGTTCCTCCCCGATTTAATAGTTCATCTCATGAATAATTCGGTGTTTCTTCCACGAACGTCACCGCACCGTCTTCCAACGAGGCCACCCGAACGAGCGATTCAACGCGGTACCCCGCTTCCGTAAGCAACCGTCCTCCCGGCTGAAACGACTTCTCGATGACGATCCCGATGCCGGCGACCGAAGCCCCGGATTTCTCTACAATGCGGGTCAATCCAAAGGCTGCCTCACCGTTCGCCAAAAAGTCGTCCACGATCAACACCCGATCGGCTGCATGCAGAAACTTTTTCGACACCGTGATCTCGTTGGTTTCCCGCTTGGTGAACGAGTAGACTTTTTCCACAAAAATGTTGTCCTTCAGCGTCAAGGATTGATGCTTGCGGGCAAAGATCATCGGCACATTCAGCTCCAACGCGGTCATAATCGCCGGGGCAATCCCTGACGATTCAATCGTCAGCACCTTCGTAATCCCTTCTTCGCCAAAGCGCCGGGCGAACTCGGCCCCTATTTCCTTCATCAGCACCGGATCCATTTGGTGGTTAAGAAACGAGTCGACCTTCAGCACCTGGTTGCCGAGAACAATCCCTTCTGCCATCACTTTGTCTTTTAGCAGTTTCACTCCTGTTTCCCCTCTCCTTCAATCATTCATCACATGAACTAAACGCAAAAAAGCCCATTTCTCAACGGAAATGGACTTTAAATTTAGAAAGCACCGAATAAGCCCGAACTGCAATACCAGGCGATCAGGACGGCTAGAAGCCTAAAGCTGATCCCCTTGATTCCTGGGCGCATGCGAGGCGGTACTTTCCGTAGTCCGATCATTTCCGGTGATCAGGTAGAGACGCGCAGGCCCATTCCTGCACTTATACGGAAAATTCATGGATTCATATATAACACACAATGCTAGAAGTATAACGCATTCCGCCCGGGTAGAGAAAGAGGAATCTTTTAGGGTTCTGTGAAAACTTTGCAAAGCCCTGCGCGAAGCAGTGCCGTCTAACCGCACCAGAGCTGGTTTAAAGCGGCTTCGGCTCCTGCGGCAATAGATGGGTGAGCAATGTTTTTAACTCGCCGTCTTCTTTGTACGTCTTCTCCCCTGTGTCAAGGCGGCGTACCCGGATCTCGCTGTAATCAGCACCGGCTTCCGTCGGCTTAAACAGCAGATGCTCCCAATCTTCTAAACGCAGCTTATATCCCATCTCATCGAACATTTGCAGATAGTCCGCTTCGGTTGGCGTCTTTCCTTGATCGAGAAAAAGCAATCCGCGCAGGTGCTTCACTTCATCCTTATGTACGACGTCAAAATGTACAATGCATTCCATGTGCTGCACGCTCCTGTATCCAGTTCTATGCGGTATAGCATCTCCTGCAGCAGGCAGTCGCATCCACTTGAAGCCGAGCGCCCGCGATAAGAAAAACGGCACGACAGCTGCGGAGCTGCTGGGATTCCCTAACCCAGCCCCTGGGCCGCCGTACCGGCGTAGACCGCATGCTCTTAACTATACTTACGAATCAGCGTGCGGCTGCGGCAGTATACTTTTTGACAACCTGATGAACTTTTTGAAGCAACCAGCCGTTCCCGCAGTACGACGCTAGATTTGTTCAGAGCCGCAATGCGGGCACCATTTTGTCCCTTTGACCAGCGTCGACGAACAGATTTGGCATTTCACCGTAGCCACTCCGCCGATGATCACTTCAGGTTGATCCAAATTCTCCGGTTGTGGAGCGACAGCGTCCTGCTTCCAGCTGCGAATACGGCGATCCAGCTCCTCCTGACGTCTGCGTTCCCGCTCCAGCTCGCGCTGGAGACGCTCTTCTTCCTCAGGATCGATCGGCTTCACCGCTTCCGATACGGGCTCTGGCTCCCGCTGCTCCGCTTTCTCCCGAACAAGGGACGCAGCAAGCTCCAGCGTATCCATCTCGTCCACCTCGACTTGCTTCATCACAGGCGGCTCGACACTCGCGGCGGCCTCGCTGGCTGCCGGGGACTTCACCGGCTCCTGGACCGGCTTCAGCAGCTCGGTTGGAACGGCTCGCTTCGCCACGGCCAGCTTATGGCCGCAGTATTGGCAGAACAAGGCATCCTCCGCGACGTTCCGACCGCAGGCGCCGCATAAGCGCTCATTCTTGAGCTCGGCGATTTTCATCCGAATCTCGTCGCGTTCCTCCGTCAGCAGATCGCAGGTTTTGGCCAGTTCGAGCATCTCTTTCTCCGCTGCAGCCATATCCTTCTTCCGATAAGCTTCATAGAACACTTCGCCCATTTTATGAAAATATAAATCAAGCTCACGTTCGATATTTGAAATTTGAGTGTTTAGTTTACTAATCTCCACGACATTTTGCGCGCGATCGGTAACCTTGCCCGCACCGTCTTTCAAGCGTTGTAAAATTTTCATGACATGATTCCTCCCCGCGAAATATTCATAATCATACCAGATTTTGCAGCCCCATGAAACCGTCCTGCGACTCAGGAAGCGGCCTCTTCGGGTTCTCCGCAGCCATCCAGCTCCAATTTAGGGACTCACATGCCCCTTGGCGCTTCCCTGCTGGCCGCAGCGAATATTTCGGGGTGGGTGTGGCGAGGACGCGGCCAAGAAGGGGACGCGCATGCTACAGCGCGGCTTCTAGGCGCCGGCACCGGGAGGCCGGACTGACCATGCCCAGCGGTCAGTCCGGCTTGCGGCGCAGCGGGGCGGCGAGTGCCTCCGCCCGCTGCATGACCCGCTCGGCGACGAGCGCCAGCCCCGTCGCCGCCCCCCGCACGCCGGGCAGCAGCGCTGCCCATGGCGCGGGGTCCGGGCCCGCCTGCGGCGCCTCGGCGCCTGCCGCCGGCGGGCCCACAGGGCCGAGTTCCACGTCGACGTCGTGGAACTCCGGCCCAGGCTCGTGCAGCCGGCCTTGCTCGGCTGCTTCCGCCAGCCGCTCGGCCAGCGGCGGACCGCCCGGGCCGGCGGCCTCGCGCCGGGCGCTGTCGTGCGGCCCGGCGGCACGGCGCAGCGCCGCTTCGGCGTCCGCCAGCGGCGCCTCGGCGGCCCAGGCCGCCCAGACGGCGGCGAGCAGCGCCTCGCGCGTCCAGCCGAGCTGGCGCAGCCGCAGCTCGGCATCAGCCGCCCAGGCCGCACGGGCCGCGGCCAGCGCAGGCGCCAGCCGGGCGCAGCCCGGGTCGCCGCACGCGCAGTGCACGCCGCCAGGTGCGCCTGGCGTCGCAGCCCCCTGGCCCGCATCAGGGCCAGGGGCGGTCCCTGCGCCGCGGGCCGGTGCGTTCGCGCGGGTGCCTGCGCCCGTGGCACCGCCTGCCACATCGCCCGCGCCCGCAGCAGCGCCGCCGTCTGCGGCATCGCCCGCATTCGCGGCCCCGGGTGCCGCCGAGCCCGTGCCAAGCGGCCACGGCGCGTGCTCGGCCGGCAGCAGCTTCGCTATGCTGCCGGCTCCATCTTCGGCCAACGCCGCCACCAGGCGCGGCCGTTCCGCGAGCTTGCGCAGCAGCGCCTGCTTATCCTGCGCTGCGACTGGGGCCAGCGGGATCTGTACCACATGATTCCGTTCCATCTCGACCTGCAGCCCGCCTGCTTCATAGCGGACAACCGGCTGGTCAGGTTCCTGCGCGTTCGTCTTGGGCCTGGTCATGCATGCTCCTCCTCTCAAGCTTATTATCTACCGCTCAACCAAACGTGCCCTCCGGAGACAGTCCGTTTTCCTGCAACACGATCAGGTTGCGCAGCTCCTCGTCGCTCATTTCGGTCAGCCATTGCTCACCGGAGCCAACGACCTGTTCAGACAGCGTTTTTTTCCGTTCGATTAATTCGTCGATTCGCTCCTCCAGCGTTCCTTGGCAGATCAGCTTATGTACCTCGACGTTCTTTTGCTGCCCAATTCGGAATACCCGGTCCGTTGCCTGGTTCTCCACCGCTGGATTCCACCACCGGTCATAGTGGACCACATGATTCGCTCGGGTCAGGTTAAGGCCGACGCCGCCAGCCTTCAGCGATAACACGAAGATCGGGGAGCCTTCACCCTCCTGAAATGCCCGGACCATCTGATCTCGCTCAGCCTTCGGCACCCCGCCGTGCAGAAAAAACGGCCGCACGCCATACCGCTCCGTCAAACGCTCCTGCAGCAATTCACCCATGCGAACGTATTGCGTAAAAATCAGCGCCGCTTCGCCATTGTCCATGATCATGTCGAGCAACTCGCCAAGCCGTTCCATTTTGCCTGAGCGGCCAAAAGCCGTCGACTCTGTCGCCCGGCTTCCTGCAACCAACTCCGGATGATCACAAATTTGTTTCAACCGGGTCAACGAAGATAACACCAATCCCTTTCGGGCGATCCCGCTCTGGGCGCCGATCTGATTAAGCAATTCCGTCGTCACCGATTGATATAAGCGCGCCTGTTCAACGGTTAAGGAGCAATACGATTTCAGCTCGATCTTCTCTGGCAAGTCCTTGCGGATGTCCGGATCGCTCTTGAGCCGGCGTAGCAGAAACGGCGCAACTAACTTCCGCAGCTTCTGCAGCTCGGCTGCTTGCTGTTCTCCCCCAGCCCCGGAGTAACGCGCCCGAAACGAAGCGTGTGTCCCCAAGTATCCCGGGTTCAGAAATTGAAAAATCGACCACAATTCGCTGAGCCTATTCTCAACGGGAGTCCCCGTCATGGCGATGCGGTGCGGAGCGCTGAGCTTCATCACGCTTTGCGCTTGCTTGGTGCCGTAATTTTTGATGTACTGGGCTTCATCCAGCACCACCGTCGTCCATTCCGCCGAACGCAGCTCCTTCGCATCGCGGCCGGCCAGCTGATACGTCGTTAAAACCACATCGCATGTCCGGTACTCCTGGAGGAAACGCTCCCCGTGATAACGGTCACTCCCGTGATGGACGTACAGCTTGAGCCCCGGAGCAAACCGCGAAAACTCCCGTTGCCAGTTGCCTAACAAGGAGGTCGGACAGATGATCAGACATTTGGTCCCTGCCTGCTGAGCACCGTCCAACAACACCGAGATCACCTGCACCGTTTTTCCTAAACCCATATCGTCGGCCAGCAAGGCGCCAAAACCCAGCTCGCGCATCGTAGCCAGCCACTGGTATCCCCGTTCCTGATAGGGGCGCAGCGTTCCGTTTAGCCCGGATGGAACCGGACGCGGATGAAGTTGCCGAACAGCTCCGCCTGCCATCAGGATCGACAGCATCCCGGCGGTTTCAATGCCAGCGATGTTCACGCCCTCCAATTGGACTTCCTGATCGCCGGAAGCGAGGTGCATCAACTCGCGGAAGGTCAAGGTGCCGTTTTCATGTCGCTTCATGAACTTTAGCACCTGCCGGATCTCCTTCGTATCCACTTCAATCCATTCGCCGCGAAAAAATACGAGCGGCAGCTTCGCCGAAGCCAGCTCCATCAACTCTTCCCGGGTAAGCTCACGCCCTCCAAGCAGTGCCTCCGCTTCAAAAGCGACCAGTTGATCCACTCCCAGCTTAGGTCTCTCCTCGCCTCTGCCCTCCAGCATCCCGCTCGCGAACCCTCGGGTTCGGATCCGAATACTGGCGGAACGCCGTCCCTCTCGGGTCCAGCGGGTTGGCATCTGCACGTTCACGCCTAGCTTGCGCAGCGCCGGCACCGATTTGCTTAAGAACGTGATCAGGTCTTTGGGATCCATAAGCAGATCCTGCGGGCGAGGATGCTCCATCGCAGCGGCGACTTCCCGAGATACCGCGGCGGCTTTGCTCAGTCGCAGCAAGAAGTTCTCCTGGACATTCCGGTACAGAAGGCCGTGAATTTCCATGTCAGGCCCGGGATAACTCCAAATGAGCCCGGCTGGCAGGAGCACGCTTGGATGCTCAGCTCCCTCAGCCCAGAAAGTGAGCCGCCAAACCGCAGTCACCACTTCACCTTCAGCGGATTCGCCATGAGCATCCTGATACGGCTCCAACCGCAGGCAGAGGCGCAAGCTTCCCGTTTCCGGACCGCTGTCCTCGGATTCCTCCGCCCGGGGGCGGCCGCCTCCGGCAGCGGCGATGTCTGCGCTCAGCTGCTCCAGCTCCGTCACACTGCCTTGAATATCCGGCGGTTGTGCACCGGTTAGCAACCCGTTCCACCACAGCTCTGCCAGCGGCGACGACCCCCGGTGATAATCCGCCCGGCTGGCATTCAGTTTCCGACCCAAATCTTGAACCGCCCCGCGCGCTTCGTGATCAATCATTGCCGTTAAAAACGAATGCAGCACCGCCAGCTGCCGATCCTCCAGCGTCCCCTCGTCTTCAGAGGAAGCCCCGGCCCCGGTCTGCACAGCAGCAAGGCAGATCGGCGGCATCGCTCCGGCCAAACGCCGAAACCGCACCTCGTCCTCCGGTGCGGTCAAAAGCGGCCCCCAAGCTGCCCGCATTTGTCCCTGCGATCCGCGGCGGCGTCCGGTGGTTGCCACCGGACGGATGGATGGCGCGATTCGGCCGCGCAGCAGCAGCTCCAGGGCAAACTTGGCCGCCTTGCTCCAATAGCTCATTTCCGCGCCCGGCTTGATTCCCTGCTCCTCCCATACGGATTCGTCCCAATGCAGCAGCAAACGCCAGGCCTCCGGCACAGACAAAGCCAATCCTTCCAGGGATCGGCCGATCAGACTGCGCCGCTCTCCGTTCTTATATGACTTCCGAACGGAAGAGACCGGATACCTGACCTCTGCCAATCGAAGCACGCCATGCTGAAACGGCCGGACCCCCGGCTCCAGCTCCTTACGCCGGAGCACGGCGGTCCAAGCATCCACCTTCGACTCCGATACTTCGCCGGAGAAGCAAAACATTACATCGCCCAGCCATATTCCATAAAGACGTTGATTCATGGTGATCTCCCGTCGGTTACTAATTCTAGCCAAATTCATTACTAACATCTTATACGAAAACGGCGGCATATAAAACCGCCTTCCTCCCTCTCCTGCTGCCTCGCGATCCCCTCCCTTATCATTTGAGAAAAAATGGGCAATATTTCTAGTACCCAAAAAAAGATCAAGGAGGTGCATTCCCATGTTGCGCGGTCGATCCGGTCATTGGTTAAATCTCGCCTCGTTTGCAGCGTTAATGGCGGCAAACCTGGCGGCAGCAGCACTTCCGTTTGGCTTACGCCGGCCCCAGCAGTTTCCCCACGGATTACATGCGCTTCTTACGCCGGCGGGCTATACTTTTACGATCTGGCTGATCATTTATGTCCTGATGTCTGGCTGGGTCCTCTACCCGTTGCTGCGGCCTAACCGCGAGCCCTTTTCAGTGACGCCCATGCCTGTGCGCTTCCTGCTTACCTGCACCCTCTCGATCGTGTGGATCACCTTAGGGGAGCGGCAACCCCTGATATCGACTCTGGTGTTATTTCTGTTGGTATTCGTGGCCGCCTCGATGTACCACAGCACCCGGAATATCCTTCGCCCGTCAGCCACAGAAATTTGGTTCGTACGCCTGCCGTTCAGTTTATATTTTGGATGGATCTGTGTTACAGCGCTTGCTAGCGTGGACGCCCTGCTGCCCCATTCCTCTATATCTGCTGCCACGATATCGGCAACGTCTGTCTCCGCTCCATCCCATCTTGGGCTTACCCTCCTGCTGCTTGCAGTAGGGATCCTCAGCGCCTGCTTTGTTGGCTTCCGTTGGCGGGACGCCATCGTCCCGCTCACCTTCGCGTGGGGGTATGGCGCCCTAGCAGCTGGTCCTCAGCTGCACCAAATTGTCGCTATTGCCTCCAGCGCCGGATCGCTAGCCTTGATAGCGTACGCACTTTGGATCGTCTTTCTGCGCTCTCATGAGCGGGACTAAAGCCCCGCTGCCCTTGTGGGGCCCTTTCACGCCTCCTTTTGCACGATTATCCCTTTCGTTCAGATTTAGAAGTCCTTCAATATTCTCCACTCCCTGTCTGAGGCAACGGGATAATCGTCAGAGGATGCCTTCCAACATAGGGACCCGCTCTCCCACAAAAAATCCACCAAGAGGTGCGGCGTATCCCTTTCATTCAGATTCGAGAGATCTTCTACCTCACTCTGAAGCAACGGGATAATCACGAAAGGAGCGCAGCCGATAGAGTTACCTTTCCCTCCCCGACAAAAAAAGCCGCCGTAAGGCATCGCCTCCGGCAGCTTGGTTGGACTGGCTTCATCCAAGCCTGTCCATGGGGATATTTTACTTCACCGCAATAACTTCGATTTCTACCAGGCCGTCCTTAGGCAGACGCGCCACTTCGACGGCACTGCGCGCGGGATACGGCTCTGCGAAGAACGAACCATAAACTTCGTTCACCTTGGCAAAATCGTTCATGTCCTTCAAAAATACAGTCGTCTTGATGACCTTGTCCAATCCGCTGCCGGCTGCAGCCAATACTGCCTGAACGTTCCGCAGCGCTTGTGCAGCCTGTGCTTCCACGCCTTCAGCAAGCTGACCGGTTTCCGGCACCAATCCCAATTGGCCGGAAGTAAAGATCAAATCTCCCAATTGAATCCCCTGCGAATATGGACCAATGGCACCTGGCGCAGCGGTCGTAGAAATTACTTGTTTCATCTTCATCATCCCATCCTTTCTTCTCCCCATTTTACCGATAACCCCTTCGTCACGGCAACTCAGACTGTACATGAACTTCGCCGGAATGGGATCGAGCGATTTTTAAAGGCAAATAGAAGGAAAAGGTGCTGCCTCGCCCTTCTTGGCTTTCCATACGGAGGTGCCCCCCAAGCAGGCGGGCCAGGTTGCTGCTAATCGATAAGCCCAGACCCGTCCCTCCATATCGGCGACTTATCGAGCCGTCGGCTTGCTGAAACGCCTCGAATACCGCCCCCTGCTTCTCCTCAGCCACGCCGATGCCGGTATCCGAGACGGTAAACACCAGCCATTCCCCTTCGTGTATTCCCTTCGCCGGAGCACGGCGGATGTCTAACTCCACATGTCCCTCATGTGTAAACTTAAACGCATTGGACAATAAATTCCGCAGGATTTGTGCGATCCGCTGTGGATCAGAGATGATGGAATCGGGCAAACCTTGCTCCAGTTGGATCGTAAAGGCAATATTCTTCTGAGCGGCAATTTGCTCGAACTGCAGCTGAATCCATACTGGGATTTCTTCCAATACCACTTCTTCGTCTGTAATCTCCAGCCGACCTGCCTCCACCTTGGACAAATCCAAAATATCATTAATAATCTGAAGCAATTCTTCACCTGATCTGTGAATGATCTGGCCATATTCCGAAATTTCCTCGCTGGCTTCGTCGGATTCGGCGATCATTTCCGCCAAATTAATAATACTGTTGAGCGGCGTACGCAACTCATGCGACATCGTGGCCAAGAACTCCGATTTGTGGCTGGAAGCTTCAGATAACTGCTTCGCCCGATCTTCCAGCCCAATCTTGGCCTTTTGCAGCTCATCGGCCTGCTTGCGGAGCAGCTCGTTTGCGTATTTCAGCTCCAGATTTTGTCTTGCCCCCAACTGAAAGTCACGAAGGATCAGAGCAAAGCCAATACTGAGTACAATACTTAACGAAAGTCCTATCGGCATGATATCCAGCAAATAATGCTTACGGGGCACGACTCCGATGATGGCAAGGTTCAGAGAGTTGACCACATTCACAACAAGTATGGTTACAATCCCCTTAAAGGTAATGCTGTAATTGGTCCGCCGAATCCAGATATTTAGTCCGGCGCACAAAAATCCCAAGACCGTTAAGTTAATAAAGCCGGCCATCGCTGCTTCGCTCAAACCAAACGTCAGACGGGCCAGGCCAATCCCGAAGCCGATGATGATCATCGTTAACGGCTGGGAATAAACAAATGCCGCTATAATTAGCGGCACTGCCCGAAGATCGAATCTGACGTCATCGTGAAGTCGGAAGCCAAACTTGATACATAGCCAGCCCGAGAAAATCATCATTAGAACGGACAAGACGTACAAGCTGCGCGGCGGCATTTTTCGCAAACCATATTTATATAGGATGTTGGTTAAATAAGCGACGGTGATTAACATGCTTAAATTTAGTATAAAGCTAATACCGATCCCCATATCCCCACTCCTGCTCGTAGAACCCGCTTCTCTTCAAGATCAGCTGGACTCTTTTTTTGGGATATCGCTGCGAAAATGCTGCACCAACAGTCCGGCGAAGTAAGGATCCCATTGGGTACCGCGACCCTGCTCCAAAATCTCGATCGCTTTATCTCTCGCTAAGCCTTTTCGATAAGGCCGATCTGAGGTCATGGCGTCAAAGGCGTCGGCTACGGCGATAATCCGCCCGAATAGCGGGATCTCCTCCCCGGCTAACCCGTCCGGATAACCTTTTCCATCATAACGCTCATGATGCGACCGAACCCCTGGCAAATAAGGAGCCATCGCATCCGCAGGCTCGACCTGCTTTAAGATCGCTTCCCCAAGCACGGGGTGCTGCTTGACCTGCTCCCATTCCTCGTCGGTTAATCGGCCATCCTTCAGCAGAATCGCATCGCGAATGCCGATTTTCCCGATATCATGGAGCAACGCTGACTTGCGCAGCTCATCAATGCGATCTTCAGGCAACTCGGCCAACTCCCCGATTTTGACGGCGTATTCGGCTACTCGAAGAGAGTGTCCCGCTGTATACGGATCGCGGGCGTCCAGCGCCGCTGCCAGCGTCGCGAAGTAGCTGTCTACCAGTTGGCTATTTCGAGCCGCCTGAGTTTGCAGCCCGCGCAGCATATGATTAAATCCCGTGATCAGACGGGAAAATTCATCCGAAAACATATCACTGGCCGCTGTACGAATGCTGCCGGTTTTTACCTCGGCCATCCGCTCGTACAAATGCTGAATCGGCAGCATGATCTCACGGGCCAACAGCCGGGAGCCAATCATTGCGAATAGAATACTCACGGCCAAGACATAGCCGGCCCACTGCCAGTAGGCATAGGCTCCATGGTCAAGGTCCTCCAACCGGAACTGCATAGATAAGCTGTATAGCAGCAAAGGAGCCATACACATCAAGAAAAAGCTCCATATTAATTTTCGAGATACCGGGACGATAACCCTGCCGTTCAGCGATAAATCTTTGCCAAACATTCTGCGGCTCCAGGAAATTAACTCCTGCAGGACAGGACGAATCGCATAGGAAGTTAAATAATATTCGACCAATGCATGCATGCTGCTGACCAGAATGCCGCTCAAGGCAGCCAGCAACACATAGTAAGGCGGAATTGACAGGTGACCAGCCCGGATTAACCCAAGCGATAAGGCCACAGCCGGAACAACCAAGCCAAACAAATGAGGTCCTAGAATCCGCTTGACGGCAAGCGATGGCAAACGATGGGTACGGATATACACATTTTGAAGCGTTTGATAGCTCCCCACTTCCTCCATGAACACGCTGCGGATCGGCTTGATTTGCCGGCTGAACACCAGCCATTCCAGCCCCAGCATACAGCACAGCGACAAGATCAGAATCCGGATCAGCCAGGCATAGTCCGAAGGGGATATATCCAGCGGTGCAGCCGCAATCAGGCTCGCGACCGCGGTGACCGCAAGCAAGAGTCCCGCTGTGTAGTTAAGCAGTAAGCGCGAAATAAATGTCCTGTAAACCGTCAAAGAAGATGCCTTCCTTCCGTCTCGCGTATTTCCGGGCATGCCCGCTTCTATTTATATCGGTAGAAGTCATGCCGATTTTCATAAAACGTTTGGAACTTTTTGTTTATATGCCCTCTTTTCGGTACGGGAAATTCGTTCCTCCCAGGCCATCTCATCTTTTAAAAATATATATTTTAAAAATTGGGCAATTCTTTGAACGCGGTATTCCCTTACGTAGTGCTGGTTTCGCCGTTTGGAGCAGTTGTTTTAGATCACACTCCATGTGATAAATTTCACATTAAGCCCTATTTTTATATGCTAAAATGCCTTCGAACAAAGGTTTCGGGACTCCCGAACCCCTTATCAGATCAGCCTTTTTCAAGGGTCCCCCACCTGATATTCGTTATTAAAATGTCTTCACATTTTAATATATATATTTTCATTCACTGGAGGTCTCAATCATGAAAAAAGCTTCAATTATCCTGAGCAGTGCACTGTTGTTAGGTCTATTGGCCGGCTGTGGATCGGACAATGAGGCGAACAGCACAAACTCTGCGCAACCTGCAAACAACACTTCTGCTGCAAACGAAACCAATGCAGGAGCAAATAACGCAGCTGCAGAGCAAGGGAAATACCAAGACGGCGTATACTTCGCCCAAGGTGAAGTGGATGCAAATTCCGGATGGCAATCCTACGTAACCCTGACGGTATCCGGAGGCAAAATCACAGAAGCCAAATGGAATGCGCTGAGCGAAAAAGCTCCCGTCGACAAAGTGACCTATTCCAAAGAAGGCAAGTACGGCATGAAAGCCGGCGGCGCTTCCTCCGAATGGCACGAACAAGCCGAGAAGGTTGAGCAATACCTGATCGAAAAGCAAGATCCTAAAGCGATCACTTTGGGAGATGACGGCAAAACGGATGCCATCGCAGGTGTGTCCGTCCATGTAAGTGAATTTTTTAACTTGGCTGATCAAGCGCTGAATGCCGGTCCAGTTGAGGTTGGTCCTTACAAAGACGGCACTTACCATGCAGAAGGAGCTTCCTTCGACGAGCATTCTGGTTGGAAAGATACCGTTGACGTTGTCGTCGCTGCCGGCAAGATCGTCAAAGTGAACTTCAGCGGTGTGAACGACAAAGGCGAAGACAAGAAGCAATACTCGATTGACGGCAAATATGGAATGAAAGCCGGCGGTGCTCAAGCCGAATGGCATGAAGAAGTAGCGAAAGCGGAAGCTTACCTGATCGAAAAACAAGATCCAGCTGCCGTGACATTTAACGATGAGGGCAAAACGGACGCGATCGCTGGGGCAACGATTACGCTGCAACCGCATTTCGAGCTCGTGAGCCAAGCACTTGAGCAAGCGAAATAAACCCATATTCCCACCCCACCCTAAAATGAGAAGGTGAATCTCTTGAAGAAAATTGTAGTTTTGGGCGGCGGTTATGGCGGTGTAGTCACTTCCAAGCATCTGGCCAAACTGTTCAAAAAAGACAAAGATGTGGAGATCCAACTGATTGACCGCAATCCTTATCATACGTTGCTGACGGAGCTGCACGAGGTTGCAGCAAACCGGGCGCCAGAGGATTCTGTCAAGATTGAATTGAAGAAGATTTTTGCCGGGCAAAAAGTGGATGTCGTGCTCGATTCCATCGATGCCATTGATTTTAACGCCAATGAGCTTCGGTCCAAACGAGAGACTTATAAATACGATTACCTCGTCATCGGTACCGGCTGTAAACCAACCTTCTTTGGGATCCCGGGGGCTGAGGAGCACGCCTTGACCCTGTGGTCTTATGAAGACGCTGTGCGTCTGAAAGAGCAAGTACGTCGCAAGTTCAGCGAAGCGGCGAAGGTAAGCAATCCGGCAAAACGCCGTAAAATGCTGTCCTTTGTCGTTGTCGGCGCCGGCTTTACCGGCGTGGAACTGGTTGGCGAATTGGCTGAATTCCGCGATGAACTGTGCAAAGAGTTCTATATCGATCCGAGCGAGGTTCGTCTGGTCGTAGCCGATATGGCTCCGAAAATCCTGCCGATCCTGCCGGATAAATTGATCGAAAAAGCGGCGAAACGTCTGCACAAAATGAACGTAGAGATCATTACAAGCGCCAAAATCACCGGCGTTACCCCAACCAGCGTACAGCTCGGCGAAGGGAAAGAGCTCGAAGCGGATACGATCGTGTGGACTGCCGGGGTTGAAGGCTCTGAGCTCGTCGGCAAGCTCGATGTGAAGCAAGAAGGCCGCAAGCGGATCGTCACTAATGACAAGTTGCAAAGCGTCGATCACGAGAACGTTTATATTGTTGGCGACAACATCTTCTTCATCCCGGAAGGCGAAACCCGTCCGGTACCGCAGATGGTTGAGAACGCCGAACAAGCGGGTCCGCTCATCGCTCATAACATTTATGCGGATGTTCACGGCAAACCGAAGAAGTCCTATAAACCGGGCTTCCACGGAACAATGGTCTGCATCGGCAGCCGCTACGGCGTAGCGAATGTCGGATTGCCAAACAAAATGTTCATGATGAGCGGCTTCATGGCCATGTTCTGCAAGCACTTAATCAATATGTATTACCTGTTCACCGTGTCTGGTTTTGCGAAAGTATGGACTTATATGATGCATGAATTCTTCCACGTGAACAATCGCAGAAGCTTCGTTGGCGGTCACTTTGCGAAGCGTTCGCCGAACTTCTGGCTCCTGCCTCTGCGGATTTTCGTGGGCTACAAGTGGCTGGAAGAAGGTCTTGATAAGCTTCCGAAGGTTTGGAAAGACCCTTCGAACATCTTCCTTATCCCTGCTTCTCCGAAAGCTGACGTTGTGTCAGCAGCCAGTGAAGCAGCTAGTGAAGTGACAAAGACCGTCGATGCTCAAGCGGCAGCTTCAGCCGTAGAAAGCGCCTCGACCGCGGTTACGGCTTTGCCGGTACCTGGATTTATCAAGAGCATCGTCAGCTGGTTTATGGATGTCTTCTTCTACACCTCGGATGGCGGATATACCGCTCTAGCAACTGTGTTCCAGTTCTTTATGGTGTTTGCGGAAATCGCCCTTGGCATCATGATCATCGTTGGCCTGTTCACCGCTGTCGCTTCGGCAGCCACCGTCGCTCTCGGCGTCATGATCTGGTCTTCCAGCATGGCCTCCACGGAAATGCTGTGGTACATGACCGCAGGCGTCGCATTGATCGGCGGATCGGGCAGCACATTTGGCCTGGATTACTATGTACTTCCTTGGCTCAAGAAACAATGGAAACGAATCCCGTTCGTACGAAGATGGTACCTATACACGGAATAATCGCAGCTCTTTATGCAACTTTGAACTGGAGTAATGTGCGCCCTCAAGCGTACATTACTCTCATTTTTATCCTTTTGCCGACATCGGTGTGAGGATCCCCTGCAAGCCTGCCTGCATTTAGGCGAAGGTTCAAAAAAGTCAGGATTCAGCACCGGATACGCTGCCTATTGTTGGTTCGTAATCAACTGATGACTTTTTTGAACTACCTCTTTAAGGAGTGTGTGTCCTTATGAATCCGAAGCTTATCGAAGACGCTTATCGCTTATTGCAGGGCGAATTATCGCCCGAAACCGGCATTATTGTAGATTTACCCTATCCTGAAGCGGCACCCCTGGCTACCTTGCTGGAGCAATACGACATGCCGCAGGTACGCCAATGCCGTCTGTTATCCATTTACATCGCAATCAAGCTTGCCCTTCAACGCCATAGTGAATGCAGCTCCCTCGCCCCCGGCGAGACGTTAACCCGCAAAGTGTTGGATGGCGACTATCTATACAGCTTTTACGTCGAGCTTTGCCTGAAGTGGGAAGAATTCAATCTGCTTGGGCATCTCGCTCCGATCATCAAACAACTCCAAATCAAACGCGCCCAAGGTCATCCGGAAGACGAGCGCTTGCTCAAAGCCTGGGAACGGTTCCTGCAGCTGGACAACAACCGCAGCACCGCCAGCCAGGCGATGTAGACGGCCGTGGACGGAGAATGCCTGTGAGATTTCGGATGCCCTGCAAAATACTCGGCACCGGTGTCCATGACTGCCAGCCCAAGTTTAGGAGGGAAGCGACATGAAGCTTGAGGAAACACTGAACATCCCCTTAAAAACTGTCGATCGGGAAATTGAGAACATGGTCAAATATGATCGCGACGTCCCTCGTTCCTCCCAATTGGCCAAAGCTATCATCGAATTGATTCGTTCTGGCGGCAAACGAATTCGCCCCTTGATGGTGATCGTCGGCAGCCGCTTCGGCCCTGATCCCGATGAGAAGAAGGTCTGGCGGCTCGCCGCTGCCGCAGAATTCATCCACGCCGCTTCACTGATTCATGACGATATTATCGATGATTCCCCCATGCGGCGCGGCCAGAAAGCGATGCATATCAAGCTGGGCGTGAGCGGTGCACTGCATGTAGGCAATTATATGTCAGCGAGGGTCATCGAGCTGATCTCCGTCTATTCGGCGGAACAAGAGAAATTCGTGTACGACCTCTCCTCTCTAGCCACAACCAAGCTATGTCTCGGAGAATATCAGCAGCTTGCTCACTTGTTCGACTATGACGTGACGATCGACGAATACTTGGAGAAATCGAAAAATAAAACCGCACAACTGATGGCCACTTGCCTGCAAATCGGCGCCAAGGCCGCCGGAGCGGATACGGAAACGGCCGAGCTGCTGTATCGCTTTGGTGAAAAGCTGGGCATGTCGTTCCAAATCCGCGACGACGTGCTCGATTTCACCCAATCGGCGGAGAAGCTAGGCAAGCCGGCGGGCAGCGACCTGCGCAGCGGCCAAGTGACCTTGCCCGTCCTGTTCGCGTTGCAGGACGAAACCCTTGCCCCGGCGATCCGGGCTATCTCGGCAGACAGCCCTGCTGAAGAAGTGGACGCCGTCGTCGCGGCGATTCAAGCCAGCGGCGCGCTGGAGCAAACCGAAGCGCTCAGCCGCCAATATCTTGCTGAAGCGCAGGATATTATTCACCGGCTCAGCCATTACCCGGCGCACCGGGATCTGCAAGCGCTGCTGGAGTATTTCAGCGGGCGGGAGAAATAAAAATAAGCACGAACCTCAAGGTAGCTTATCCCTTATGGTTCGTGCTTTTTTGTGTATTAAAACGTCTGTTGCTCTGTAATCAGCGACCATTTCACAGAAGGAAGTAATCCCCTAGCGTAAAGAACAGAATCACCATGCTGATGACCTGGTTCAAATTGTACGAGGCCACATTCATCCGTTTCCAGTTCGACGGCTTAATGATTTTGTGCTCCGTCATTAGCAGCAGGATCGCGATGATAATCCCTGTAATATAAAGCCAGCTCAGGTGGCGAATCGGGATTAAAGCAATCAGCAGCAGCACCATAATCGCGTGCAGGCCGGCTGCGATCCGCAGACCGTTCTTGAGCCCAAACGCGCTAGGGATCGACCAGAGTCCGTGATTGCGGTCAAACTCAATATCCTGCGAGCCGTAGATAATATCGAAGCCGGCAATCCACAGCATCACTACAGTGCCGAGGACAAACGGCGTAAAGGCAAATTGGCCGGTAACCGCAAACCAGGCGCCGATGGGGGCCGAAGCGATCGTAAAGCCCAGGTACAGATGGCTCAGGTACGTAAACCGTTTGGTATAAGAATAGGAAGAGATCAGGAAAATGGCCACCGGCGACAAGATCAAGCACAAAGGATTTAACATGCTTGCAGCAAAAATAAAGATCGCATAGTTCACCACAACGAACACCAGCACCTCCTTGGCGTCGAGTAGCTTTTGCGGCAGGTGACGATGCGCGGTGCGTGGATTTTGCGCGTCAAAAACGCGGTCGACGACGCGGTTAAAGGCATTCGCCCCGTTTCGGGCGCCGATCAAGGCGATCAATCCCCACAGCATCACGCGCCATGAAGGGAACCCCTCTGCCGCCCAAATCATCGAGATGATCGCAAAGGGCAGCGAAAACAACGTGTGCGAAAACATCACCAATTCGCTGTACAGCCGGATTTTGGTGCCGATTTTGCGGGCTATTTCCATCGATAGTCACTCTCCTCATCGTAAAAAACACGTAGCGTCACGTGGACCGTTCATATAAGTGCCCCGGCCCGCTAGCGGGTTCAGGACGTCGGGCATACCCCGACGCAGCGGGACAGCACGTGCAGCTAGAGGACCACAAGCCTCGCCGGACAGCATGCTACTCCCAGTGCACGTTTCTGGCGGCGCGACAGGCGGTCAGGCCACGTCTCCCCTCTTTCGCAAGACGTCTCCTCACTCGGCAGACGTCCCTCCCATGGCTGACCGTCTCTCACTCGGCAGACGTCCCTCCCATGGCTGACCGTCTCATTAACGTTAAAAAGTACCTTTATTTTCGGCCCATCGGCCTGTTTCCAGCAAAATAACGGTAAAAAGTACTCTTATTTTCCGCATATTCCGCCAAAACGGCCGCCAATCGTAAAATTAGCGGTATCATTTACCGCTAATTCACGTAAATCGCCGGCACACCGAAAAATAACGGTCAATTTTACCGTTATTGACCAGGGGTCCGGCGTCACCATGGGCGGCCCTTGCGTGCGCGAGTGCCCGTTGGGCCCCTCACGCAGCAAAGCTGGGACGCCGGCGAGCGCTGGGACCCCTGGCCGACGCCGGAAGTGCCGGCAGGCGCTGAGGTGCCTGCCGGCGCTGGGGGCGCCTGTGGCTGCGCGGCGCGTCTGACGCTTAGGCAGCGGCATGCTATGCAAGCGGCGCCCCTGTCGTTTAGGCGGCACACCCACTACTGCCGCCTAACGCATCTGCTGGCGGAGCTGGGTTACACCAGCTCCGCCAGCGAAGCCTCCAGCGCGTCCAGCATGCCGCGCACGTCGGCCTCGTCGATGACCAGCGGCGGTTGGAAGGCCAGAACGTTGCGGTTCACGCCGTTCTTGCCGATGATATAGCCGCGGTCCAGCATCGCTTCCAGCACGTCGTCGGTGAGCTTCGCGCCGCGGGCGGGCTCCTCGGCGCACAGCTCTGCGCCGAGCATCAGCCCTGCGCCGCGCACGTCGGAGACGTGCTGTGGGAACCGCGCGGCGAGGCGCAGGAGGCCGCCGCGCAGCAGCTCACCGAGGCGCTCGGCCCGCTCCGGCAGGCGATGCGCCTCGATGTAGTCCAGGACCGCGAGCGCGGTCACGGACGAGACCGGGTTGCCGCCGAATGTGGAGGCGGATGGCCGGTTCAGGCTGGAAGCGATCTCGTCCGTGGTGGCGAAGCCCGCCACCGGAATGCCGCTGCCCAGCGCCTTGGCCATCGTCAGGATGTCCGGCGTGACGCCGTAACGGTCCATAGCGAACATACGGCCCGTTCGGCCGAAGCCGGTCTGAATCTCATCGGCGATGAGCAGCACGCCGTGCTGCTCCAGCAGCCGCTTCGCTTCAGCGAAATACCAGTCCGCCGGCGCGACGATGCCGGCGTTCCCCTGGATCGGCTCGGCGATCATTGCCGCGATCTCGCCGCCCTTCTCCGCCAGCGCAGCCTCCAGCGCGGCGATGGAACGGCGTGCCGCCTCATCGGCGCTGAGCCCGCGCTCATACGGCCGGGGGATAAACGTGACATCCGTGTCATGCGCCAGCTGTGGATCCGTCCGCCACATCGCCAGCCCGGTCACACTCATCGTCAAATACGTCCGGCCGTGGAGCCCTTGCTCCAGCGCCAGGAAGCCCCGCCGCCCCGTATGCATGCGAGCCAGCAGCAAGGCGCCTTCATTCGCCTCCGAGCCGCTGTTCACGAAGAAGGTGCGGCGCAGGTTCCCCGGCAGCACGTCCGCCAGCCGCTCCGCCAAATCCACATTCGGCTGCGTCAAATAGATCGTGGACGTGTGTTGCAGCATCCGCAGCTGCTCGGCCGTCCGTTCCGCAATCTCTGGATTGCAGTGCCCGCTGGCCACAACGGAGACGCCGGCAAAAAAGTCCGTATACCGCTTCCCGTCATGACCGTACAAATACTGCATTTCCCCTTTCACCAACTGCGGCGGATTTCGAT
The DNA here is from genome assembly GCF_000518465.1 of Paenibacillus sp. J14. Taxonomy (NCBI): domain Bacteria; kingdom Bacillati; phylum Bacillota; class Bacilli; order Caryophanales; family Paenibacillaceae; genus Paenibacillus; species Paenibacillus sp. J14. Next base: position 87,539 of record NZ_JADQ01000010.1, read on the forward strand.
AGAAATGGATGGTGCAAGGATAAAAATATTGCTGCCGTTTCTTGATCACTTCGTCCGGTCCGATGTAATTTGACATGTTCTTTCGCTTCCTTTCCCCCAATTAGGCTTGCACTCTTGCACTCTTGCACTCCTGCTCTTGCTCCCGCTCCTACTTCACACCTACAGCCACTTCAGCCCGTACTTCCACGCCCTCTTCCTTGACAGAGCCTTCGGGAGTCGAGGCTGCCTCCGCTCCGGCACCCGCTGCCCCGCTCGCTCTGCCGCCGTCAAACTGCAACGCGCCCAGCGTATAGCCGGCATAAACCGGCTTCATCGCGGCAAACAACGACCCGGCCGCTGCAGGATCCGCCAGCGCCGCCTTATAGGTGCGCACGATTTCGGCCAGCTGTTCTGGGCGGTAGGTTGCCCCTTCGATGCGGAAGACAGAGAGTCCCGCCGCAAGCAACTCCTTCACCGCGGGCAACAAACAGAGTTCTTTCGCCAACATCAGATGGTTGCGGCCATGCACATCCCGGTAAACCGGATTTTCGCCTTTATCGGTTTTTAGCACGAGAATGCTGTTATCCACGAAGTGATTGTCTTCCTCGCCAATGGCTTGGAACACTTCGGCGTTTTCGTATAAGTCATGCTCCATGTACATGATCGCCGGTGTGCCGTGAACGATGGCCTCCAGCGGGCCTGGGGCATGCGCCAGCAGCGCGGCCAGCTCCTTCAGCGGCAGCTCCATCGAGGCCGTAAGCCGGCTGACGCCCTGCTCCCGGTAAAACTCAGCCGCGAGCTGATTGTAGACGTTCAGATTGAAATCCCCAACCAGCGGGTACCCTTTATCGGCAAATTTCCGAATTGCGCCCAGATTTGTCACCATCACGCCGTCAATCGGCAACCGTTCGCCCGACAACAATCCGTCATACATTTCAAAATGCAGTTCCGTCATCATCCGCGGCAGGCTCAGATAAAGCTTCGCATTCCCTTTGACTGCCGCCAGTTCCTTCACATCCTGCTTCGTAAATGGACGATCCGGCTCAAAAACGTCGCCGGAGAGATAAAGATGGTCAGCTCCCGCTTCCAGCGCAGCCTTGGCCTGAGCCACGTTATTCACGTGCACGGAGACGCCAGGAGCCGCGTGAATCTCCTGCACCGTTCCCTTCTCTTGTCCCACCGCCGCCAGTGTCTCGCGAATCACAGCAACCCGTTTGTCACTGAGCTCCCGTTCCTCCGTTGGCGTACTAAACACTTTACCTGTGCTATAGAACTTCCCTGTTCCTTCGTAACGCCGGTTGATGTTGGACAATCCCGGTCGGCCAAACGCATAGGCTGTTGAAAAATCCCGCTTGCGATGATCATAAAGCAGCTTGGTATCCCGGTTGCGTTCAAAGCCTACCGGATCGTTAATATAACGGTCAATCGCGTCGCCATACGCCTTCACCAGCATCACCACGAAGGCGGCATCCCGCATGCGGCCTTCGATTTTGAAGGAAGTGATCCCGCCATGAATCAGCTCTGGGATATGCTCGTACATGAACATGTCTTTAACCGCCAACGGGTATTCCGCCGGATAGACGTTGCCGTCTTTTTTTACACGATAATCCCAGCGGCACGGCTTCAGGCATTTGCCCCGGTTACTGCTCATCCCGAATACCGCCGAACTGAAGTAACAGTTCGCCCCATGCACCGAGCACATATCCCCATGCACAAAGTACTCCAGCTCCATACCGGTCGCTTGTTGAAGATAGCGAGTTGTCATAAGGTCCATTTCCCGCGAAGTGACGACGCGAGTCACCCCAAGCTCCTGTAAAGCGCGGACCATCTCCACGTTGTGCACGTTCATCATGACGGAGGAGTGCACATTTAACTTCAAATTCATCTCCCGGATCAGCTTCAGCACCGCAAAATCCTGGACAATGATCGCATCCGGTCCCGCCGATTCCAGGAAACGCAAATAGGCCCGCGCCTCCTCCAGCTCGCCTTCATTCAGCAAATTGTTGACGGTGACGTAGGCTTTTTTGCCAAGTCCATGCGCAATCTGGACAGCTTCCGTAATTTCCTCCAGGCTAAAATTAAATCCTTTGCGCATCAGGCGCATATTCAGGTTAGGCCCTCCGAAATACACCGCATCACAATTCTCAACAATGACTTGTTTGAAAATCTCGAACGTCCCCGTAGGCGCCAGCAGCTCCACTTCTTTTCCATTAAAAAAACGTGCCACAGCCGTTTCCCCCTCACATGATTTTGATGTCCAACCTATCAACCTATCCCATCCAACTCTATCTACATGAATGACTCACGGACAGTCTTGCATTGGTAGTTCAAATCAACCGATAGACCACAACCGCTGCAGCCAGAACCACATAGGACAAGACAAACCAAGTGTCCCGACTTCTCCAGACCAACAAGTGGTATTCCGAACGCGGTGCGCCTAACGTGTAGCCCCGGGACTCCATGGACAATACAAGCTCTTCCGCCCGGCGGAAGGCGCTGACGGTCACCGGCACAAGAAGCGAGACCAGCATGCGCCCCTTCTCCTTCCATGGCAGCTCCTTCAGGTCCGCACCGCGCGACGCCTGCGCTTTAAGAATCTTGTGCGTTTCCTCCAAAATCGTGGGGATAAAGCGCAGCGCAATGCTCATCATCAGCGTCAATCGCTCAGGCGAGAGGCCAAGGCGTTTGAGCGGCTTCAGCACCCCGCTCAATCCTTGATTCAACACCCCTGGCGTTGTCGTAAACGTCAGGATCGCCGTGAATGATACTAGCAGCCCCATCCGGGAGGCCGCGATGAATCCGCTGCTGACACCGCCGCTGTACAGGGTCCAGGAGCCGATCGACCAAAGCGCTTCCCCCGACTCTACCGTGAAGCACTGAACGATGAAGATGAACACCATCAGCACCCACAGCGGTTTGGCCGCCTTCAAATAATATTTCAGCGGGATCTTGGTCGACAGCATATAGCCCACCGAGAACACCGCGGCCACCGCCAAAGCAGGCCAAGAGCCAACGGCTACGATCGCGATCAAGTACAACATCATCCCGGTCAACTTGGCCCGGGGATCCACTGCATGCACCCAAGAGCCGGTATCAATACTGCGTCCGAACAGTAGCTTATTTCGCATGTCCGTTGCCTCCTTCCCCTGAAACGCCGGAAAGGATCGGCTTGAGCCGCCCGGCCGGAACGGGCTGATCCACGGACAACGAGGCCGGTACGGGAAGCTCCTCCAACACATGGCCTTCCACCAACGCACCCGCTGACGCCCCCCGTTCTTCCGATCGCCCGACAAGCTCAGGCTGCTCCTCTGACCGATCCGCTCCAGACTCATCGCTCAACAACCGAGCCAACCGCTCGGCCAATGCCTCCGCCGTCAAACACGGCGGCTCCCCCGTCAGACCGAACAGGGCTGCCGCTTGATTCCAATAACGGATACACGCGGGGATTGCCAGTCCTTCGGATTCCAGCCGTGGGGCCTCTCGGACCAACTCTGCCGCACTGCCTTGGAACGATTTCCGACCGTCTTTCATCACGATCCATTGCTCTGCGTACGGAAGGATTTCCTCCATCCGGTGCGTCACCACAATCACCGTCTTCCCCTGTTCACGGTGCAGCCGCGCGAGCATTTCTGCCAATTCAACACGGCTCTGCGGATCTAGCGTCGCTGTCGGCTCATCCAGCGCGATCACGTCCGGCTCCATCGCCAGCACTGAGGCAATCGCTACTTTGCGCATCTGCCCCCCGCTCAAGCGAAGCGGATTGCGGCTGAGGAAGGTGTCGTCCAGCCCGACCAGGGCCAGCGCGCGGCGGGCTCGCGCCTTGGCTTCGTCTAAGGAGCAGCCAAAATTCAGCGGACCAAAGCAAAGGTCCTTCTCCACCGTGTCTTCGAACAACTGCTGCTCCGGGAACTGGAAGACGAGCCCCACCCGCCTCCGCAGCTCGCGCAGCGGCGGTGCCTTGCCGCCAGCTTCCATCGTTACATCCAGAACGTGCACCTTCCCGCCCGTCGGCTTCAAAATGCCGTTCAAATGCTGCATCAACGTCGATTTGCCCGAGCCGGAAGCCCCGGCAATCCCGGCAAATACGCCGTCCGCCAGGTAGAGGTCGACCTCCTGCAACGCATGGTGCCGCCATAGGCTGCGCTCATCATAAGCGAAGCTGACTTGCTCGAACTGTATCGCCATTAAAGATTCGCCTCCTCTTCACCAACTGGTTCAAAGCCCGCAGGAAGCGTCACGCCTCGCCGCCTCAGCTCCTGTTGCAGCCGAATCCGATAAGGAGCGATCAGCCGGCAATTTACCAGCAGGGCTTCATCCCCAAACAGCTCGCCTGGCTCCAGGTCAGCAGCGACCGTTCCGTCCCCCAGCACGATCGCCCGATCCGAAGCCATAATCTCGTCGGCGTCATGCGTAATCGAGACCATCGTGTAACGTCCGCTCTGCTTCATGTCCCGCAGGATGGCAAGCAGCTCGCCCCGGGCCTTCTCGTCCAACATCGAGGAGGCCTCATCAAAGATGACGATGTCCGGCTCCATCGCCAAGATGGAAGCGACGGCCACCCGCTGTTTTTGTCCTCCCGACAACTCCGAGGGATGCTTGGACAGCAGATGGCCGATGTGCAGTTTATCCGCATATTCCTTTACGCGCCCTACCATAACTTCTCGCGGTAGATTACGCCCCTCTAAGCCAAAGGCAATGTCCTCTTCGACCGTGGCGCCGATAAATTGGTTGTCCGGGTTTTGAAACACCATTCCGATGCGTGGACGCAGCGAAGTCAACGTATCCCGATCCAGCTTCGTTCCCTGCACATATATCGCGCCGCGGTTAGCCACCAACAAACCGCCCAGCAGCTTTGCCAGCGTGGATTTGCCGCAGCCGTTCGGCCCCACCAACGACACCCAGCTGCCCGAAGGGATGCTAAGCGTAACATCATGAAGCACAGGATGCTCCGGGTGATAGGCGAAGGAAACCTCCGTCAGCTCATATGCGAATCCGGTTTCTCCCATTTCTCTCTCCCCTTAAGGTGTACGTCATGTGAAGCCCCTCCGGCTTATGCCGTTTCCGCTAAAAAACCTTCAAACAAAGACAGCTTCGACAACGACGGAATCAAATATCTCACGGCAATCCCAACGGCGATCCCGGTCAGAACTCCCATGATGAGCAACATCGGTAAATAGTAGAAAATTTTCGTCGTACTAAAATACAGAGCAGCGGCGGTCAATTGCCCGATATTATGGGCAATCCCCCCAACGATGCTAATCCCGATAACGCTTAGCCGTCTGCGCCCAACCAGTAGCAGAAACCACATCGCCGCAAAGCTGAACAACGCCCCCATAATACTGAACAGAAAGCTGGAAAAGGTCCCGAAAATAAACGCCGTGAGCAGCGTCTTTAACAGCACCATCATGAAGGCGTCCCGGGCCCTGAGAAAATAAAGGCAAGTCAGCACCATAATATTCGCCAGCCCAAGCTTCGCCCCAGGCACGCTCATGTTCACGGGAATCAGAGACTCTACCAAGCTGAGAACGACCGCCACTGCCGCGAATATCGCGACGATCACCGTTCTTTTTAACATCAGGCTTGATGACTCATTAAAGGATTGCATCAACTTCGTCGCCCCCTTCTGTAGCTACCACTTCAACCATCAACTTATGTGGCAGGCAAACAATCGTCCCGCCGTTCCGGTCAATAAATCCGAAGGTCAGGCACACTTTATCCGGGCAGTCAGCGTCGATCATTTCAATCCCGTAGTCATGTACCTTCAAAATGTTGTAGCCATACTCCGTTTTAATGTCCACCGTCTGTTCTTCTCCGGTCAACTGCACCGTCTTATACAGCTTCCCATCCACTGTGATTCTCACAACCCGATTCTCATTATTGTGATTGTTTTCACTTGAATCGCCAAACCATCTCGGAACCAAGAAGGCCAAAGCAATCACGACGATGGCTCCGATCAACAGGATATCTCCGCGTTTCATGGCTAACTCCCTTATTTTTTGATTATATAAATCTTAGATGACCTCATTATACATGGTGCCTTCCCTCCTCTAGTGTGACAAATATCTCACGTTTTTCGGTTTTCCCCGGGTTTCACAAAATCATCACTTTAAAAAGCCCTCTAAATATATGTATTGCTTTTTTTTATTGATTCAAGTATAATAATAAATTAGTTGTTATAACCACGTTGCAGTTCCTCAGAAGATTATAACTCTCCTTATACCGTTCGGTATGAAATTCCTTATTTGAATGACCCAATCAAAGTAAGAATTTGGACGTTTTTCTGATTCACACTGGCGCGGTCATCGGAGCCGCAAGGACAAATGAGAGGTAGGGCATTTGTTGTTTTAGAAACAGGCAGTTTGTTGTAGTCGGAGCAGGGACAATAAGGCCGGTCTTCACGTGTATATGAAGGCTTGGATAACAATACGAAGCAGGCATTGGCGCGCATAGCCGGTGCCTGTTTTGCTTAGAATAAGGCTGTCTTTCCAAACAATCCAAAGGGGTGTATGAAATGCGCGAAGGTTTGATTCCTACCGTTCTTGGAGCTGTAGTATCCGCTTCGGCCGCAACACTGCTTGGAAGCAAGTATAAGCTTGCCGCTACCGGTGCGCTTGGTTTTGGTTTGGCCCATATTGTGTTGGGTACCATCGACTTGATTGAACACCGTTAGCCATCCGTTTGGGAGACGGGCGACCCGGAAGCTACAGCTTCCGGGTATTCAGCATGGAGCACACCGTCATTTCCTTGGCGGTGTTTTTCTATCAACGTACATATTCCCATCCTTTCCAGCAAACACTTCCATTGAGACGATTTAAAGAGAAAGAGGATTGGCAATGGAACTTGTGGACCGCATTCGCAGCCGTTTTGAGCAGGATGGCGATTTTTTTATCGAAGAGCATATATGGGCTGGACGACCAGTTCGCGTCATGGGATTCAAGTCATTGATCGATCTGCCGAGAACTTGGGCGAATCTGCAGATCTCCATCCGGGAGGCGGATTGGGACGGGAGCCAAGATCCAATTGCCTTCTTGTCGGTATTAGCCCATCTTGGCCAAGTCCTCTCGGAACCTAACGAAGATACCTTGTATTCCGCTTTGACGAGCGGCAACTTGATTGTCTGCTGTCCAGATCCCCAAGTGTACCTGCAGATCTTGCCAGTTCCCGTTACCTTGCACCGCGGGATCGAACAGCCGCTCAATGAGAACGTACTGCAAGGTGCGGCCAGCGCCTTCAGCGATGACCTCCTGACCAATGTAGGACTTATGAAGAAGGAATTAAACACGGAGAAGTTATGTACGAAGATGTACCTTACCGGAAAGAACACGCCTCGAAAAATAACCCTGATGTACTTGGAAGGTCAAGTGAAGCCGGATCTACTCCGAGAAGTGAAGGAGCGCCTTGAGGCGAACAAGCACCAAGATATCTATAATGTGCAACGTCTCTCCAAATCACTTGGCTTCCATCCGTGGAGCGCCTTGCCGAAATTCTACACAACCGAGATGCCGATTGAGGCTGCCTATGCGCTCCGGCAAGGCCGTCTTCTTCTTTTTATCGATCGGTTACCGCTTGCCTTGATTTTACCGGCTTTAGTCAGCGATATCTTCATGATGGAGAATGACCGGAATTACTCGGCTATGTTCATGTATATCATTCGGGGGCTACGCTTGGCTGGCATCCTCATCGACCTCATTATCCCTGCACTCTATGTTGCGCTCGTCTCCGTGAACCCGGAGGTACTGCGGATTGAACTGGCGCTTACGATTGCCGAGAGCCGATCCGGTGTACCGTACCCGGCATTCGTAGAGACCATGCTGCTGTTAATTGTGCTGGAGCTTATCATCGTTGCCAGTGTCCGACTGCCCAAGAGCATCGGCCCTACACTTACGGTCGTTGGAGGGATTATTTTAGGACAAGCCGTCGTTCAAGCCAGATTGGTCAGCAGCCTGCTGATCATTATCTTGGCGGCAACCAGTATTGCCAACTCGACCGTGGTAGGATTTCAGAACTCGTTGCCCCTGCGTCTGTACAAATATCTCACGTTAATCTTGGCTGCCCTATTTGGCATTCTTGGGATTATGTCCGGCTTGGTTATCCTCTGCGCTTATTTTGCCAGTGCGACCACCTACGGTATTCCTTACTTACACTTCTTTAAACAAAAGGATGATTCGAGTGGATAGAAGTATTCAAGTTATCATCGTCCATATCCTGATTCACCTCGGGATCGTTTTCTTTATCTTCCCTACGACCATCATAGACTGCACGAAGGAAGCCCACTGGATCTCGATCCTATTGGGCTTTCTTCTGCATTGGTTTTTGATCTACATCTATACCAAGGGATTAAGCCGCTTTGAAGGCCAGAACCTGATGGATATCTATCTCCAGTATGGGAAGCTCCTTACCGCGATCTTCCTGTTGCCCCTATTCGTTTACTTGTCTATGCTAGCCTCCGTGACGATTCGGGCGTATGCGGAAACGATCTCCCTCGTGTTTCTGTCCTACACCCCGTTATGGGCAACCATGCTGCTCATTGCGATCATTTCGGCCTTCATCTCTTCCTTGGACATCCATGCCCTTTTTCGTACCGGCGTCCTTATGGGGGTGATCTTTTTCCCTCTGATTCTCTTTGTATTATGCATGGCGTTTCAGAATGTCGATTGGCATTACGTCTTCCCCTTATGGAGCAACGATTTTTCGTTCCTTACCAACCCCAAGTACATGGAGTCTACATTTGCCTGTGGGTTTATGTATCTCGGATTCATCCAGCCCAGCATACGGTATAACCGTAAAAAAATCTTGTGGTGGAGCATTACCCTTATTCCGTTCTATTTGATTGCGGTGTACATTCCGGTGTTAACCTTTGGGGAGGATACGGCGGCCAAGTTCTATTTCCCCTTCATCACCGCAGTGGATACCATTGATATTACTTGGCTGATGTTTGACCGCATCACGATGTTCTTCTTGCTCTGCACCGTCACGTTCTTCATGTTGTTTGTATCCTTGACGGTTTGGGTCAATACTGAGATCTTGAAGCGTTGTCTGCCGAAAACCGTCCGGACGCCTTACATCGTCATCGCGCTCCACCTGCTGATCTTCATCTCCGGCATCAAAATTCGAGATTTACAGGAAGTTGATTTCCTTTTTGATGTGAATGCCTGGTTGCATACCTATAATTACCTCGTCATTCCGTTTTCGATCTATATTCTGGGATGGATTTCCCGACGGAAGGCTGCGACTGCCGTATGAAGACCCGTCTGCTTCTACTAAAAATGGTACTGGCCATCTGCTGCCTCTTCATTCTAGGCGGATGTTGGGATAATCGAGACATCAACCACCGTTCCTTGCCTATCGTCATGGGGATCTCCCGGGTAGATTCCATGTACAAAGTATTTCTTATGATTCCCGAATCGGGCCAAGATGGGACTAAATCTATGCTCGTGACACGAACGGGGCAGACGATTACCGAGATCGTTGATGAGATTAGCTCAAATATGGAATCCCGCGTGGATTTGCTGCATTTAAAAGTCATTGTCTTTGAACGAAAATATGCCGAGGAAGGGTTAGCCGACAGCGTCTCCAGCTTCATCCGTTCCCGTGAAATTTCAGCCAAAGCATTGGTTGCCATTTGCGATGAGGATATAGGCAAATTCTTCGATCATTTACATAAAGAGACAGAAACCGATCAAACCGTGTTGTACAACTTCTTCGAGAAAAATGCCGGTCTAAGCCCAACCGTCGCGGTCTCGCGAATCTGGGAAATCTTTCGCAGCATCCATTCTTACACCCGGGACATCGGGATTCCGCTCATTCGATCAGGAACAAGCACCATCATCGAGAACGCCGGCACTGCCATCATCCAGCACGGCCGGATGGTCGGGCAAATTCCGGCGGATGAAACCCTGCTGTTCAATGCGTTTAATGAGCGAAGCGCACATGGCCGAATTGAGGTCATGAACCACGCCAGCGTGATTATCCTAGGCAACTCCATGAAGCATCACGTTACACTGAAAAACGGAGCACCGTACATTCGCAGCCAGATCCATCTGAAGGTGTCGATCCTGGAAACCCGCGGGCATCCTTCTATCGATACAATCAAGGATGAGCTCGAGTCCCAGTTGACTGAACGTTTCAGAAAAATGATAAAGTCCATGCAACAGCATGAAGCGGACATCTTGGGCGTAGGCCAATATTTCCGGAACAAAATCCCGAGGGAACAGCTCGCCCATTGGCGGTCGGAATATTTTCCCCGTCTGAGAGTGGACTTGGTGGTGAAAACAACAATTCAAAACGAAGGGAACCTAAAAACCGATAACATCAATACTCGCCAATAAAGCTCACAATCAAGAAAATCCCCCCCGGTCGCACCGTGAGGGGATTTTTCATGAAAGAAGAGCATTATCCGCCGATAGCCATCGCCGTGAAGACGACCGGCCCTACAACTCTGGCGGAGCTGTTATTATCCTGATTTTCTACGATCAATTGATAGTTTTGGACTCCAAGCGGGGCATGCTCAACCATGTGCACATTGATAAGGCCCCAATCGTTGAAGGCGTCCTCGATTTCTACCAGTCCATAGAAGATTTCGGTGCCTGCTCTCCAGATACGCACCAGGATGTTCGGCGTATCCAGCTGCGCTTCAACGCCAATTGTTGCCTTCAACTCAACACGGTTAGTCAAGGACGCTGGATCTGCGGGATCCAGGAATACCGAAACCCCTGCAATCTGTACGCCCCCTGCAACCGGAATCGGAATGTTAACACCATTGGTAATCGGAGTCACAACCGTCGAGTTGTAATCCAAAAGTGTTTTTGCCATACCATCTCTCCCCTTTGCTAAGGTATGTTCTATTCTATGTTAGAGAGAAAGAAGATTCTTAGATGAATGCATTAGTAGAATTGACTCAATTTTATACAAGCACAGGAGCAAGAAATGGGCATATGATGGAAAAAAAACTTGGAGGTTATGTCAGACATGAGTTATGTTCCCGGACCGTACCCCGGCTTGTCGTACGCCGCTCCGTATGATCCTTACATCTATCCTCAGCCTTATTTCGCTTACGGATATTCCAATCCGCCGGCCTATCAACCTGCCCGCTATCCTGACTATATCGAGCCCAGCCCGATCTATCCTGAATACGATTCGTCTCCTTTGCAAGAGGGATCTTGGGATCGGCAGCCCCTTCAAGATTACGGGCAACAGCCGTTTGTCATCAATATCAGCGATGCCGCCGAGCATAACCGGAACTTCCGGACCGCTCTCTGGACGGGCAAATATTTTCAGGTCACTTTGATGAGCATTCCGGTCGGTGAAGATATCGGCTTGGAGGTTCACCCGGATACGGATCAGTTTGTACGCGTGGAAGAAGGTCGAGGCGTTGCGCAAATGGGCGATCGTGCGGATCACCTCACCTTCGTACGAAACATCCGTGAAGACGACGCGGTCTTCATCCCCGCGGGCACGTGGCACAACATCATCAACACCGGCAATGAGCCGCTGAAGGTGTATGTCATTTATGCCCCGCCGCACCATAAATTTGGCACGGTGCATCGGACGAAACGAGAAGCGATGATGGAGCACGAGTAATCTCGATGAGGGACAGGGAGGTTGATGGAAACCTCCCTGTTTGCTGTCACAAATGGATTCCTTCACTTGTCTTATAGATGTACACAAAATAAAGACAAAATGGAGGAACCAACAATGAGCAAATTACTGGTCATTAACGCACACCCGGAGGCAAATTCGACTGCATCTTTTAGTCTGAACGTATTGGACTTTTTTCTAAAAAAATATAGAGAGCATCAATCCGGCGAGGAGATCATCGAACAAATCAACTTATACGAGGACGTTGTCCCCATGGTGGACAAGACGGTACTTAGCGCATGGAGAAAACAAAGAAACGGTAAAGAACTAACGAGCGAAGAGCACGAGGTCACCCGAAAGATGGACAAGGTCCTTCAACAATTCAAAAGCGCGCGGAAGTATATCATCGCCTACCCTTTGCATAACTTTAACGTGCCGTCCAAATTAAAGGACTATATGGATAACATTATGATCGCCAAAGAAACCTTCAAGTACACCGAAAATGGATCCGTAGGTCTTCTTAAGGACGGACGCAGCATGGTGGTCATCCAGGGCAGCGGAGCGATTTATACCAACAACGATTGGTATACCGAAGTTGAATTCTCTTATAAGTACCTGAAATCGATGTTTCAATTTCTGGGGATCGAGGATTTTGAAATCCTCCGGGTCCAAGGAACCGACATTTTAGATAAAGATGAAGTTTTGCAGAAGGCCTATACCGAAGCGGAGAAATCGGCGGTTCAGTTGGCTATGAAATGATAAAAAAAGCGCCCCCCGAAAACCTCGGAGGGCGCGTTACGCTTGCATATCAGATGCTGGTGAAGGGACTCGAACCCCCGACCCACGCATTACGAATGCGTTGCTCTACCAGCTGAGCTACACCAGCAGGTTCGTTTTTAGCGAACAAAATTTATTATACCGAGTTTTAAAAATAATGCAAGCACCAATTTCAAGAAATTATAATTTCTCGCGCACCGAGCGCAGCTTCTGCTCCGAGGAGCTGGCTTTGTCGCGGCGATCATCGATCTTGATCGAGGTCGATACCCGGCCGGCACCGGACTGGAACGGTGCTTCATGGATCGCGCGAATCGCAGCAAACACGTCGTCTAACGATCCTTCAATAATCGTACTCATGGAGGTCAGGGTAAAGGTGATGCCCTGCTGCTTCTCCAACACCCGATGCAACTCGGCTACATAAGCGCTGAGGCTGGTGCTCCCCGTCCCGATCGGAATGACGGTCACTTCGGCGATAGCCATACTCAGTCCCCTTCTTTCCTTGGTCATTGGATTAGTTTGAATCCTTTAGATCCCTAAGCTATTTTTCGTCCGATAACTCTATTCTAACCACCCCCGCTCCTGAAGATCAACCGAACCCGTCGGCTAAATTTCCAGGCCATCCCCAAAACTCACATCCCCTGTAAAACGTCGTCTAGTCCTACAGTCCCAATTATAAATGTTCACAATTTTCATCCGTCCCCCTCTCTCCGCATCATTGTGCGGACCGGAGGTTTTCACATCGTTTTCAGTCAGTTTTCAATGGGAAAATCCCATTTACAAACACAACATCTTGGGCTATCCTTAGATCAACGCAACAAAATATAGTGTGAACGGGTGATCCGGCGGACAAGCCGCCGGAGCTTAAAAGGGAAGTGCGGTGCAAGTCCGCTGCGGTCCCGCCACTGTAATCGGTAGCTGGGTACTAAAGACAGGCGTTCCGCCTATATCGTCTGGAAGACCCAGCCGTTGACTGACGAAATGCCACTACAGCTTAATGTTTGATGAGCTGCGGGAAGGCGTCAGCAACGTTCCGAAAGCCAGGAGACCTGCCCGTTTGAAAGACACCGACGGAAAACCTGCGAGGATCAGGGATGGTGTCCGCTTGCCGCCGAAATGTTGGGCCTTGATTTGGTCTGTCCATCTTTTTTGCAGTGCATTCGGGCATGTCTACCTCGTTGGTTGGACATGCTCTTTTATTTTTGAACTAAAGCTCGGTTTACAGGGAGGAGAAGTGTGTTATGGCATGGGTAAGCCAGACGTATACCGGCCGGGACACCTTGCTGGATGAAGTGATTCGAATGGGCGAGGAAATCGTCCAGAGCCGCAATCTTGAGGTGCTGCGTGAGAACGCCAATTTAAACGGAGAGAGCTTCTCCGGCAAGATGAGCAAATTCGGCAGCGAGTATTCCAAATGGTATGCAAGTCATTTCGTACTGCCAACTCGCTTGGTCCAGGCGATTCAGGATAATATCGTGTATGTTCACGACTTGGATCAGTATGCTCTTGGCACAACGAACTGTATCTTTATCCCGTTTGACAAGCTGCTGCGCAGAGGCTTCAACACCGGCAACGGCAGCGTACGCCCGCCAACTTCGATCATGACGGCGATGGCGCTGGTAGCGATCATTTTCCAATCCCAGCAAAACTCCCAATACGGCGGCGTGTCCGCCAATAAGCTGGACTTTGATCTCGCTCCGTACGTAGCCAAATCGTTCGCCAAATACTTCCGCAAAGGGCTGGATTATTTCGAGGAGGGCAACGCGAACGCTGATTTTGGTGATATCACCATGAGCCGCAGCGATCTGAAGATGCAATATCCTAAGGCATTTAGCTATGCGCTCAAGGAAACCAAAAGTGAGACGTTCCAGGCAGCCGAAAGCCTGATCCATAATCTGAACACGATGTCGAGCCGGGCCGGCGGGCAAATCCCGTTCACCAGCATCAATTACGGCACATGCACCTCACCGGAAGGACAGTTGGTCATCGACTCCCTGCTTACGGCCACGATACGCGGGCTCGGTCATGGGGAAACGCCGATATTCCCGATTCAGATTTTTAAATGTAAGCAAGGCGTCAACCAAAATCCGGGGGAACCTAACTATTCCCTGTTCCTGAAAGCGGCGGAATGCTCGGCCAAACGGCTTTATCCCAACTTCGCCAACCTGGATGCTCCGCTGAATCTGATGTACTACGATCCAACGGATCCGGATACGGAATTTGCGACAATGGGCTGCCGCACCCGGGTGCTGGCGGATCGGTTCGGACGCAATCACCTGTCTGGCAAAGGCAATCTTTCCTTTAATACGCTGAACCTGGTCAAGCTCGGCTTGAAGCATGGCATTGCGTTGGGACACCGCCAAGAACCCGACGAGCACGGCTTCTACCGCGATCTGACTCACTATATGAATATCGCCCTTGAGGGATTGCTGCATCGCTTCTCGATTCAAGCTTCCCAGAAAGCCAAAGCTTCCGATTTCATGATGCGGGAAGGCGTCTGGGAAGGCGGTGAACATCTGGCACCGGACGATCAGGTCGGCGAATTGCTGAAGCACGGCAGCTTGTCCATCGGGTTCATCGGGTTGGCCGAATGCATGAAGGCGATGTACGGGAAGCACCACGGTGAGGATGAAACCGTGTATCAGAAAGCTTACGACCTGATCGCATACATGCGCGACTATTGCGACGGCCAAAGTGAAATTCACAATCTGAATATCACGCTGTTTGCGACCCCGGCGGAAGGGCTGTCCGGCAAGTTCACCAAACGCGATCGCGCGGTCTACGGCCCGCTGCCCGGGATTTTGGACCGCGAGTATTACACCAATTCGTTCCATATCCCGGTCTATTACAATATCAGTGCGGCACGAAAAATCGAACTGGAAGCCAAATTCCACGGGCTGTGCAACGCCGGAGCGATCTCTTATATCGAGCTCAACGGCAATGCCCGCAACAATCCGGAGGCATTCCTGAAGATCGTGCAATACGCTCTGCAGCAGCAGGTCAGCTATTTTAGCATTAATCATCCCATCGACCGCTGCTCGGCCTGCGGCTTTGAAGGGATCATTGGGGCAAGCTGCCCTTCCTGCGGCAGCCATGAGAACGAAGTGCATATTCGCCGATTGCGCCGGGTGACCGGCTATCTGACCGGCGATTATCAGACACGGTTCAACCCCGCCAAACAAGCGGAGGTTCGTGACCGGGTGAAACACGACGCATGAACATTTGCGGCTATTATCCGGAGTCCATTAATGAAGGACCCGGCATGAGGGCAGCGATCTTCATCAGCGGATGCCGCCATTATTGCAAGGGCTGCTTCAGTCCGAAAACCTGGAGCTTCGATTACGGGGAACCGTTCACGTTGGAGCGGGAAGCGGAAATCATTCATGACATTAAACATAATCCGTTGCTCAGCGGGCTTACGATCCTTGGCGGTGACCCTTTTTTCTCCGCCGCCGAAGTGTGCGGCTTTATTGATCGGCTAGTGGCGGAAGCCGGGCCCCTATCCATCTGGATTTATACCGGTTATACGTTGGAAGAATTAATCGAACACCCCGGCTCCCCGGAATATGAACTGCTGCGGCGCTGCGAGGTGCTGGTTGACGGAAGGTTCGTTGAAGAGCTTCGCGACCCTTCCCTGCTCTACCGCGGCAGCTCCAATCAACGGCTGATTGATATTCAACCCAGCCTGCAGCAAGGACAAGCCGTGTTGTGGGAGCCTAGGTTCACTTTTTAAACGGATTGATCTTATTCCTTCTGAGCGCAACTTGATTGCGCCCCTTTTTCAGCAAATATATGCAATTTGAATATTCAAGATTTGGGGTAACGCCCCCTCATCTGCAGTATTGATCCTACCTTAATATATGGAAAGTGAGGATTTATCTCATGCCTACTCTAGTGACCAAACCCAATAACCGACAGCTTGCGTTTGACAGCGAGCGTCTGGGCGTCTACGCCGATCGAATTTTGCAAGGATTACATAACGTCAATAAAGAGCGCCTGCTGCGCGGCGTCCATGCGAAGCTCCGCCGGGATGTGGTGACCGGGGAAGAAATCAGTAATGCGTTCACGATGTCCGCGCTGGAGCTGGTCAGCAAAGATGAGCCGGATTGGAAATATGCAGCGGCTCGCTCCCTGCTTACCTCTCTGTATAAGAAAGCAGCGGTTCATCGTCGCTACAAAGCCTATCCAGAGCAACCTTACGGGTCGTTCTATCACCTCATCACCGAGCTATGCCAGCTCGGTATTTACCGCGAAGAGCTGCTGGAGTGCTATACGAAAGAGCAAATTGAAGAGCTGGGCCGCACGATCGACCCATCCTGCGATCTGCTGTTCGACTACATCGGTCTGTTGACGTTAACGGAGCGTTACCTGGCGACCGACTTCGACGGACGGACAATGGAACTTCCGCAGGAGCGTTATATGGTCATCGCCATGTACCTGATGCATAAAGAGCCGGAAGAGAAGCGTCTGGAGCTGGTGAAGGAAGCGTATTGGGCGATGAGCAACCTGTATATGACCGCGGCAACCCCAACGATGTCCAATGCCGGTAAAAAAGTAGCCGGCCAGCTCTCCAGCTGCTTTATCGATACCGTTGACGATTCCCTTGAGGGCATCTTCGACTCCAATACCGACGTTGCCCGCTTGAGCAAAATGGGCGGCGGCATCGGCGTTTACCTCGGCAAGGTCCGCGCGCGCGGCTCGGACATTCGCGGCCACAAGAACACCAGCTCCGGCGTAATCCCTTGGATTCGCCAGCTGAACAACACCGCCGTCAGCGTCGACCAGCTGGGAACTCGTAAAGGTGCGATTGCGGTTTATCTGGATGTTTTTCACAAAGATATTCTCGCCTTCCTCGACTTGAAGCTGAACAACGGTGACGAGCGGATGCGCGCGCATGACGTCTTCCACGGCGTATGCTTGCCTGATCTGTTTATGGAGGCGGTGGAGGCCCGCGGGGAATGGCATCTGTTCTGCCCGCACGAAGTGAAGAAGACGATGGGCTGGAAGGATGAGAACGGGCGTGCGTTGGGGCTGGAGGATTTCTATGACGAGGAGCTTGGGAAAGGCAGCTTCCGTGAAAAATACGCTGAAGCCGTGGCCCACCCTACTCTGTCACGCATCACGATGCCAGCGATTGATATCATGAAGCGCATCATGAAATCGCAGCTTGAGACCGGCACACCGTACATGTTCTACCGCGATACGGTAAACCGGGCGAACCCGAACCGCGCGCATGGGATGATTTACTCGTCCAATCTGTGTACGGAGATTATGCAAAATCAATCGCCAACCGTCGTCGAGCAAGAGGAACTGGTGACGAAGGACGGACAAACGCGGATCGTCGTGTCCAAAATCCCGGGCGACTTCGTCGTCTGCAACCTGAACTCCATCCACCTGGCCCGCGCAGTACCGGCCGGCGTACTGGAGCGGTTAGTACCGATTCAGACGCGGATGCTTGATAACGTTATCGACATCAACAATATTGAAGTGCTGCAAGCGCAGTATACGAACAGCCAGTATCGGGCGATCGGGCTCGGCACGTTTGGCCTGCACCATCTGCTCGCGCTCGAAGGCATCCGCTGGGAATCCCAGGAGGCCGTGGAATACAATGACGCGCTGTATGAAAAGATCAACTACCTCCTGATCCAATCCAGCATGGAGCTGGCTAAGGAAAAAGGCAAATATCCGAAATTTGCCGGCTCCGATTGGGAAACCGGGCAATACTTCGAATCCCGCGGTTACGTGGACGGCTCCCGCGAAGGCAAATACGTGACGACCGAGCAATGGCGCGAGCTGCAGAAGGAAGTGCGTGAGAACGGCGTTCGCAACGCCTGGATGTTCGCCATCGCCCCTAACGGTTCAACCTCGATTATCGCCGGCTCCACCGCCAGCATCGATCCGTTGTACGAGCTGCTCTCGTATGAAGAGAAGACGACGTACAAAATCGCCAATCCGGCACCGGACCTGTCCGAAAAAACGATCTGGTACTACAAGACCGCGTTCCTGATCGATCAGCATTGGTCGATCGAAATGGCCGGTGCGCGCCAGCGCCATGTCGACCAAGGCCAAAGCTTCAATCTGTACGTACGGCCGGACATCCGGGCTGCCGACTTCCTTGACCTGCATCTGCATGCTTGGAAGGCCGGATTGAAATCGACGTATTATGTGCGGAGCCGGGCGTTGACGATTGAGGAGTGTGAGTCGTGCGCCTCATGAGGTAATCAACCCTCCCCACCCCTCCCTTACCGTAAGGGAGGGCGCCCGAGGGCCTGCTGCCCTCTGGTCTCCCGCAAAGGGGAAGAACGTGGGAGAGCAAGAGGCGCTCCTGCGCGCTCTCCCCTATCGGGGATTCGCTGAGGTTGGCTCGTGGAACGTTTTTCCCCCTTCGGGTACGTCTTACTTTGGGCGCTCCCGGGTGACCTGGAAAACCGTGCTGCTCAGGACTGCTGCTGTCGGCGCACCCGGGCGGCATATGTGCAGTGAGCCGCTTGCCGCCCTTCGGGCCCGCTCTACTGCAGTGCTCCTGCGGGGCGGGGACTGCGACTGCGGCGGTACATGGTGCTGCTCCGTGCGTAACCGTCGTTGTCCCCTGCGGGGATGCGCTCACGTTTTGAACATATATACATGCGGGCCAGAGGGGGAAATGATTCTGGAGAAACGCCGGCAACCTGATCTCGCAATACCCCCATCCCATGTACAACTTACTCAACAAAAATTAAGGAGCGAAAATCCCATGCAACTTCAAACGATTTTTAATACCGAAGCCCCCAACAAATCTACGCGCATCATCGGCGGCGAATGCTCAGGCATCCTGAACTGGAACGACATCCGCATGCCGCATATGTACAAGCTGTACAAGGTGCTGCTGCTCAACCACTGGATTGCTGACGAGATCCCGATGGCCAAAGACGCACAGCAATTCGCCCTGCTCGATCCGGAAGAGCAACGTACCTTCAAGATCAACATCTCGCTCTTGGCGGTGCTCGACTCGATGCAGACGATGTTTGTGGGCGATGTAAAGCGCTACTTCACCGACTCATCGCTGGAGGCGATCTCGG
Organism: Paenibacillus sp. J14; assembly: GCF_000518465.1. NCBI lineage: Bacteria > Bacillati > Bacillota > Bacilli > Caryophanales > Paenibacillaceae > Paenibacillus > Paenibacillus sp. J14. The sequence continues at coordinate 106,927 of NZ_JADQ01000010.1, forward strand.
CGATCATCGGACAGCAGGAAGTCGTACATAACCAATCCTACTCCTACGTGCTGTCCTCGATCGTGTCGGAGCAGGAGCAGAAAGAAATTTTCGAGTATTGGAAGCACGATCCAGTGCTGCTGGACCGCAACAAATTTATCGCGAATATCTATCAGAACTTCCGTGACGAACCTACGCCGCAATCGTTTTTTGAAGCGCTGGTAGCGGATCTTATTCTGGAGGGCATCTTCTTCTATAGTACGTTCGCATTCTTCTACAATCTGGCGCGGGACCAGAAAATGATGGGCACCAGCCAAATGATCTCGTACATCCAACGGGATGAGAACCAGCACTGCTACTTCTTCGCCGAAGTGTTCAAACAACTGCTGATCGATTATCCGGAACTCAACACGAAGGAAAATATCGATTACGCCTATCGCACAATCGACAAGGCGGTCGAACTAGAGACGAACTGGGCGCACTATACGTTAAAAAATGTCCCTGGCATCGACTTAAACGAATTGTCCGATTACATTAAGTACATCGCGAACAAACGGCTGACGCTGATGGGGCTGGACAAAGCCTATGAAGGTGTGGATATCAACTGCATGCCGTGGATCAAGCCGTTCTCCGATGAAGCGCTGAACGCGACGAAAACAGACTTCTTCGAAGCGAAATCCCGCAACTATGGCAAGGTCGGCGACGACAACGGGTTCGATGACCTATAATTCCTTGCTCTGCTTAAGTGAAACGGATCTATGGCTCTTCCGCGTCGGCTGCGGAGGAGCTTTTTTTTGCAGAAAAGTTTGTCTATTTAAATTCGGTTTAAAAAAACAGGATATGCTATAATCATTACCATCCTAAACCATCGGCCAAGTGCCTGAAACACATTCGGAAGGACGTTGCTTGCATGGATTTGCTGATTACGGTTATTTTGCTGCTCATCTGTCTAGTGGTATCCAACATTATCAGCCACTACATCCCGATGATCCCAACTGCACTGACTCAAATCGCCCTTGGGATCCTCATTGCATTGGCCTACAATGAGTTCTCGCTCGAACTTGAAACGGAATGGTTCTTGCTGCTCTTCGTAGCGCCTCTGTTGTATAACGACGGAAGGTACTTCCCCCGTGACCAGTTATGGAATATGCGCGGAGCGATTCTGGGGAATGCCATCATCCTCGTCGTATTAACTACGTTGGGAGGCGGTTACCTCATTCATGCCGTCATTCCTGACATTCCGCTCGCTGCGGCGTTCGCGCTGGCGGCGATCCTCTCCCCTACCGATCCAGTGGCGGTCAACGGGATCGCCAAGCGGATTCATATCCCGGAGAAGGTGCTGAATCTGGTCCGGGGGGAATCGTTGATCAATGATGCCTCCGGCCTGGTCGCTTTTAACTACGCGGTCGCGGCGGTTGTGACAGGTTATTTTTCCCTGAAAGAAGCGTTGTTTGACTTCTCCTATATGTTCGTGGTCGGGGCTTTGCTTGGTTTCGTGCTCAGCTTGGCGATGGCCTGGATCCGGTTCTCCCTGCTCAAACAGGGGATTAAGGATACGACGCTGCACTCGCTGCTGCAAATTCTCACGCCGTTCCTGATCTTTATCGTGACGGAGGAATTCCTGCATGCTTCCGGCGTTATTGCCGTTGTTGTCGGCGGTATCGTGCATTCACTGATGCGGGAGCGGACGGAAACGATGCTGGCCAAGGAACAATTGTTAACGGAAAATATTTGGTCCACCCTGCTGTTCGTCCTGAACGGGGTTGTCTTCCTGCTGCTTGGTCTGAACATCCCGTCGTCGATTCAGGATACGGTCGCTAACCCGAATATTAACAATGTGCTGGCGATTGGGTACGTGCTCATTGTTGGGGTTGGCATCTTGGGGATTCGCTTTATCTGGTCGCATCTATTTGCCATTCATGATTACAAGAAAGGCAAAGGGGATAAACCTACAGCGAAGTCCAGCCTGATGCTGACCTTGACCGGGGTTCGCGGCGCGGTTACGATGGCGGGGGTCCTGTCTATCCCTTATGTCGTAGCCAGCGGCGGTCCGTTCCCGGAACGGTCGTTGATTCTGTTCTTGGCCGCGGGTGTGATCTTGTTTACGTTGATCGCAGCCACGATCTTTTTGCCGATGCTTAGCAAAGGGGGAGCACCCGGCGAAGAGGACAGCCCGTTCCTCGATTACAACGAAGCTCGGACCCGCGTGTTGCGCGTTGCGCTGAACAAGATCAAAGAGGTCATGGACGACGACAACAAAGTCGCAGCCTACCAGCTTATGGACGAGTATAGCCGGCTGCTGAAGCCCGCGTTGGATCAATCGGGCGCTCGGCGGCTTGATCGACCCGAGATGCTCGGAAAAATCACCGAACTGCACCGGGCCGCACTTAAGGTAGAACGCAACTACATCCAACAAGCCGTCCAGGAAGGCAGAATCGATAAAGAGATGTATGAAACCTTCGAGAAGGCTTTGGATCACCGGGAAGAGAAGCTGTCGCAAAGCGGAAGCTCCCGCTTCTTCTTCCTGGTCGGCACGACCGTCCGGGATTTCCGCCGGGCGAGACGGAAATACAAAGATGACAACTTGAAGGCCGTAGGGCGGGACATTCACCTGAAGGCCTTGCAAGCAGCACTCGAATATTTACAGGGGTTGAAAAAGGGAGACGATTCCGACAACATTGTTCAATATGTCATCCTGGATTACAAGCGTGCCATCGCACGTCTGAAAGGTTCCTCAAGTCCCTTCAACGAGAAGACGGAAGCGCAGAAGGAAGAACTGCGGCTGATCGTAATGGATGCTGAACGCGCAGAAGTCAACCGGATGTTCGAAAATGGCGACATCAGCCGAGAGCAAGCCCGGGAGCTGCGCAGAACGATCAACCAAATCGAGGGCATCACCCTCTTCGAGCACGAGGAATAGCCAAAAACACCTCCACAAATGTGGAGGTGTTTTTGGATGCTGTCGCAGCGGCTCGCCCCGCCGACCGCCTTAACGCTTGCCCAGCCAGGCGGCGGCGTTCAGAGCGCCAACCCGCAGCGCTGCCCAGGGCAATGGCAAGCCGTCCGGGTGCCGGAGGCGCACCGTCCGACTCTCGCCCGGCAGCAGGTCGAAGTAGTTGTCGCTGTAACGGACCCCGCCCAGCGGCAGCTCCAGCTTGACCAGCCGGGCGGCTGCCCCGCCGGAGGCGGTGACCGTGACGGTCTGCTCCGCTTCGTCTACCTGCACGTCCAGTTCAGCCGCTGGCAAGCGCAGCTCCTTTGGATCGCGCAGGTAATAGCGGTTCACCGGCGCGCTGAACCCCGCAGCGCTCAGCTCCACCAGCACCTCTTCCGGCGCCAACCCCGCCAGCGCCTCCGCCTCTTCCAAGCGCCCAAGCCGCAACGCGGCTTGCGGCGGCACCACAGCCGTCAACGTAAACTGACGAATCCCCCCGTCTCTCGTACCTTCCGCCGTTTTGGCCGCACCCCCTTGCTGAACCAAAGGATGAACCGTTACAATCACGGTTCCCTCCAGCTGCTCCAGCGTATCGTTCACGACCCACACGTGCAGCGGTTCGCCCGGTTCATGCTCCAGCGACAAGAGCACCGGATGAAAAAACGTCTTCCCATAATAATACGAAGCCTTCGGCAACAGCTCGTAATCAATCATCGACCAGCTCGTCCCCGGCCAGCTGTCGTTGAGCTGCCACACCAGTGCACCGCTGTTCCGGTGACGCTGCCGACGATAATGTTCGATCCCGTATTTCAGCCCCTCGGCCTGCGTTAACATGGAGAAATTCATGTACTCCTCGATATCCCGCGGAATTCCGGTATAGCCTTCCATGAGCAAAATCCCTTTACGATGATTCGTATCCTTATTCCGGTACGCCATCTCGGCGCTTCCCCAAGTAAACTGTCCCTCCGGGATGTTCTTCTCCAGCGTATACCGGTTTGCGGAAGCGTGCATGCCAAACTCACTGCTGAATAAGGCAAAGTCTTGTTTGAAATTTTTGAACGTGACCCCTTGGATGCTGTAATCCAATAGCGGCTTCTCGCCCTGCATACGCGGATACACCGACCCGTGCCATACCTGCCAGTTATGACGGTCCCCCTGATTCGGATCATTGGCATCATACCCATCCTGCGCCCCGTACGGCGACGAAGGCCAATACGGTCGATACGGATCCAACTCAGCCAGCAAGCCGGGAATCAGTTCATGATAAATCGATTCTCCATAAAAATCCCCGGTAATCTCCCCGCCCGCCGACTTCATGTCATACAGCCAATCGATTTCGTTATTGCCGCACCAGAGCGCCAGCGAAGCCCGATTCCGCAACCGCTTGACGTTATCGATAATTTCCTGGCGCACATTGTCCATAAAGTCATGGTTGAAGTCCGGGAACAACGCATTGGCAAAAGCGAAATCCTGCCATACCAGCACCCCGCGCCGATCGCACTCCTCGTAAAAAATCTCTTTCTCATAAATGCCGCCCGCCCATACGCGCAGCATGTTCATATGCCCCTCCACCGCCAGTTCAATTAACCCGCGGTACGTCGACTCCGGAATCGATCCGATCAGATGATCTGCCGGAATCCAATTCGCTCCTTTGGCATAAACCTTAATGCCATTAAGGATAAAGGCAAATGACGGACTGCCGTCCGGTTGCTCAAGCGATAATTCCAACGTCCGTATACCAAAGGGCTGCTCGTAACGGTCAACCTCTTCATCCCCGACCAGCAGCGTCACTTCCAGCGTGTACAAATAAGGCTCGCCCAAGTCATGCGTCCACCACCGCCGCGGATTGGCGACGCGCAGTTCGGCCGATGCGGCCCCTTTGGTACGGATTGCGTTCGGGAAAGCTTGTCTTAACGCGGCTTGTCCACCTATAAGGGGCTGCTCTGCATCCAGCATCGAAAGTGTGGCCGACGCAACCTCCCCGCCTTCCGCATCCAGCAAGCGGAGGGCAGCAACCGCCGCCGTCCTGGAGCGATAAGCCTCCACTTCGGCGCTGATCTGAATCACCGCCTCCTCTGCCGTCGCAGAGATCGTCGCGGCATATACGCTTGTCAGCTTCGCCAATCTGCGACGCTCCAGTCGAACCGGTCCCCAGATTCCAGTCGTGACGATGCGCGGCCCCCAATCCCAGCCAAAATTCATCGCCGCCTTGCGAATCCATGGCCGCTCCTTCGTATACGAGGACCATTCGAGCTGCTCTTTATCCCGATGATGCAAATACAGCGGATCAAAACGAACGGCTATCGTATTCCGCCCCTCACGGACGATCCGCGTGACATCAAACGTGTAGCAGCGGAACATGTTGGACGCTGAACCGATCTCATGTCCGTTAACAAAAACAGACGCATACGTGTCCAGTCCTTCAAAGACAAGCTCGATTCGCTCCGTTTCCCCCGGCAGGGCCTCCAGCTCAAACGTCGTGCGGTACCACCACTCCTTCCGCTCGATCCAGCGGCATTTCGCATCGTTGTGCCCGTAATACGGGGAATCGATCAAACCACGGGCGAGCAGCGTTGAGTGTACGTCGCTCGGGACGTGGGTCTCCACCCAGAAGCGGTCGTCCAGACCGGGAGCGGCCAACTCCAGGGGCGGCTTCTCTCCAACCTCAAAATGCTGCAGCTTCCATGGTCCCGATAGGATCATAAATCGTCCCTCTTTTCCTGATGAAATGGTGTATCAAAAAATATCCCTTCCGTACTGCTAAGCTTGCCGAATCGTCCCGCCCGGCGTTTCCTCGCGGAATTCGCTTGGCGTCTTGCCGGTATACTTCTTAAACAGCCGGCTGAAATATTTCACGTCCTCGTATCCGGTGAGTCCGGCGATTTCACTTACCTTCGCTGGCGATACCGCCAGCAGCTCCATGGCCCGGCGCATCCGCAAGGCCGTAACGTAATCGTTAAAAGTGCTGCCGGTTTCTTTTTTGAACAGCTCGCTGAGATGGCCGGGATGCAGGTGCACATAAGCTGCAACCTGCTGCAAGCTTAACTCCTCCGCCGGGCAAGACTCCATATAGGCTTTGGCCCGCTGCACATGGGAAGCCTGCCCCTCGCCCAAATGACCATGGTACAAGCTCATGACGGCGTGCAAATGGCGGAACAGCTCATCCTTCAGCTTCGCACCTCCGTTGTGCTGCTGTTGCCAAGGTGTGAAGCGCGCGGCCCCTTCCTTCCCTAACGCCCGGAGGGTACGCTCCAGCCAGCGGTGTGCGGCAACGGCGGCGGACTGCAGGCAGGCTTGATACGATTCCGGCGTGCATTCCGGATCTGCGGTGAGCTCGTCAGCCAGCCGATGTGTCCACGCGCGCAACGCCATCCGATCCTGCTCTAGTAAGATCGAGCCAAGCTCATTCTCCTCTTCTTGCGTGATGACCGTCTTCCCGCCTTTCCGGTCCGCGAACGCCTGGTAATCCAGCAGCTTCGCGCCGGGCAGCAGATCATGATAAGCCAAAGCCGCCTGTGCAGTCACATAACTATGATGCACTTGATCCTGCTCTTCCACAGGTACGCCGACAGCCAAGCGCAGCTGGCAGTTCAGCAAGTTTTCGATCCGCTCCAGCATCCCCTTAAACCGCTGTTCACTGGATAGTGGAAAACTCTGCTCAGGCGCCGTCACACAAACGATCTGCCCTTGATGGATCAACACCGCCGCGCCGGGCAGCAGATCTTCCAGCATATTTTGGACGGCAAACCGCAGAAGCGAGCCGGTCTCCTCCTCCTGCCCCCAGCCGCCGGCGGTTAGAATCAGCACTTGCCGGTACTCCGAATGCCCGAAGGTCTTCAGCTGCTGACTTGAATCTGAGGGCTCAGGAACCCCGGGAGCCGCTCCCGTCTCACCCTCGATCACCCATTTATACAACTGCCGTTGCCGTTCTTCCCGTGCCTGCCGATGGGCGCGGGAATTCTCCGCCCGGCGCTCCAATAACCGCTGCTTGGCTTTGAGCACGGTCCGGATGATTTCCTCCGGTTTGCTCGTTTTTAACAGGTAATCGCTAACGCCTTGGCGAATCGCCTGTTGGGCATAAGCAAAATCTCCATATCCGGACAAAATGATCACTTCCAGCCCAGGCAACCGTCTCACTGCTTCTTCCGCCAGCTCTAGGCCGGTTAACCCATTCATCCGGATGTCAGTAATTAAAATATCCGGACGTTCCCCTTCCAGCCGCTCAAGCGCCTCCTCTGCAGAAGCAGCCGGCTGGAGTAAATGGAGTCCGAGCTCGCTCCAGGAGATGACGCTGGCCAGCCCAGTCCGGATAATCACCTCGTCATCTACAATTAATACATTCATGGCGATTCCTCCATGATCGGAATGGAAAATGAAACCTGCGTGCCCTCGCCTTCCCGGCTGTCGATCGAGAGCCCCGATTCCTGTCCGTAGTGCAAGAGCAGCCGCTCGTTGACGTTACGCAGCCCGTATCCGGCCGACCATCCTGCAGGTGTGGTCGCTGCTGATGACGCAGTTACCCGAGTTGCCGAGGTCGAGGCTGCAGTTCCGGTTAAAGCAACTGGAACAGGGGTTGGGGCATCCGTAACCGTCATTGCCGCCGTCTCCGCCAAGGCCGTTCCTGATATCCCGGGCCGCCCGTTCTCCTCCCCGTCAGCGGCGGGTTGCAGCAACGATTGGCGTACCTCCTCCAAGCGCTCGGCGTTCATGCCAAGCCCGTCGTCCATGACCGTTACGTGCATGCGTCTTCCCTCCGGCTGGATGAAGATGGTGATGGTACCGATTCCTTCGCGTTTTTGGATCCCATGGATCAAGGCATTTTCCACCAAAGGCTGCAGCAGCAGCTTCAGCATCCACTTGTCGTTCAGCGTCTCATCTACGAAATACTCGACCGTAAATTTATCGGGGAAGCGGATCGATTGGACGCGCACATAATTTCGGATATGGGCCACCTCCTGCTCAACCGGGCAGTAATCTTTGCCTTGATTAAGACTGATCCGCAAGAAGTCGCTTAACCCTTCAACCATATCGGCGATCCGCCGCTCTCCTGACATCAGGGCAATCCAATGGATCGATGACAACGTATTGTATAAAAAATGCGGATTGATCTGCGCCTGTAAGGCCCGTAAATCAGCCTCTTTCTTGCGGGCTTCGCCGCGGATGACTTCGCGCTTCAATTGTTCGATATGCGCGCCAAGCATGTTGTAGCTGTGGCCCAACCGCCCGATCTCATCATCCGAGGTCGCCGGAAAACGCGGCAAAGGCCGCTCCGGATCGATCCGCGACAAATGACGGGTTAACACGCGCAGCGGCCGGGTAATCCGGCGAACGGTAAACCAGATGAGCAGCGTGCACACGAGCACCGACACGCCAACGACCTCGGCGGTTAACGTGAGAATATAGCGGTTCTCCGCCCGGTATTGGTCGTAAGGAACGCTGCCCACCAGCATCCAGCCGGTTAACGGCTCATGACGGTACAGCACGGTCGACTTTCCGTCCCCTTCGCCGAAGATTACGCTGCCGCTGATGTTCATACTGGCAGAGAGCGGTTCGCTCCCGATATCTTCTCCTTCCGGGATGCGCCTTGGCAGCAAGGCGAACAGACCGGGCGCATACTCATCCAGCGGCCGGCCCAGCCTGGATCTGTCGGCAGAGGACAGAATCGTCCCGTCTCCCCCAACCAGCTCCACCTTGCCCATCCCTTGACCAAACTCCGGTGATTCCAGATTACGGGCTAACTCCCGTTCATCCAGGCTGATCGCCAGCCAACCCAAGCGGCGAAAATCGTAGATGCTGCGGATGGGGCGAAACAAGGTGATCACCTGCTCCATCCCAGCGTAGTCGCGAATTTCGTACACGCCGGACCACGTTTTTCTCCCGCCGGCAATCGCCTTCGCCGCCTCCTCGGGAAGCTCATTTTCATACCAGGTGGCCGTGGACAGCCGCGCGTCGAATCGTTCGGGATAGATCGCGATATTCGCGATATAAGGCTTGGAGGCCGCCAAATTGGTCATGCGCCCGACCAGCTCCGTCCGCTTCGCTTCGTCGTCCTCCGGGCCCGCCAGATAGGCCTGCAGATCCCGTTCCCCAATTAAGAAAATCGATAATGTCTCGATATCCTCTAACATAAAGCGCAAATTGGCGTCCATTTGCTTTAGCATATCACTGCCGGTCAGCTTTGTTTTCTCCTCCGTAATGTTGGAAGAGATCACAAAGGCGAACAGCCCCAAAGCCAGCATCGGCACGATCATGGACCCTGCAACCACCACCGACAGCTTGCGCTGAAGCGACGTAGTCAACCATTTATGCAACATCTTGCGCTCCCCCTTTGCTCCGGTGTAGGATGTTCCTCCCTTATCCTTTCACCGCGCCGGCCGTCATCCCCTTCATCATTTGTTCTTGGAACAGCAAATAGAGGACGATCGTAGGAATCACCGACAACGTCATACCGGCGAGCGACAAGCCATAATCCGTCTGATAACCGTCAGCAAAGTTAGCGATGGCCAGCGGCAACGTTTTGAGCGCCGTCTTGTTGATGAATACCAGCGCAAAGGAGAAGTCGTTCCAAGAATGCAGGAAGCTTAGAATCGTCACCGTCGCCAACGCCGGAACCGACATCGGCAGCATGATGCGGAAGAATAACCCCCACAATCCAGTCCCATCGATAAACGCCGCCTCCTCCAGATCGCGCGGCACGCTTGTTAAATAGGCCGTCAACACGAATATTGCTGTAGGTAACGCAAAGGCGGTATATGGCAAAATCAGCGCCCAATACGTGTTGAGCAGCGACATCTGCTTCATGAGAATAAACAACGGAACTAACGTACTATGAATCGGAATCAGCATCCCAATCACGAAAAAGGTCAGCACCCCGCCTTTCCAGCGGAACTGGAAGCGAGCGAGAATAAATGAAGTCAGCGCGGCGATAAACAACGTCAGCACCAGCGAGCCGATTGCCACGAGCACCGAATTGCCAAATGCCGTGCCCAGCCGCGAGCTTTCCCAAGCCCGCGTGAAATTGTCAAAATGCCACACCTGCGGCAATCCAAAGGGCCGGACGTAGAAATCCTCATTCGTCTTAAACGCACTGATCACCAGCCAAAAGAACGGGTACAACGTGATCACGCCATAAATCGTCAGCAGCCCCCAAAACAACGTGCGGCCTGTCTTCCGTAACACCCGTCCGCCGCCGCCAACCCCGGCTTTTTTTGCGGACAACGTTGTGGTTGTATTGATGTTCAAGTTCATGGGCTCCTCCTTTCCTTAAGCGGCGTCTTTTTTGCGATTGGTCAGCCACTGGCTGGTTCCGATCAACAACAAACTAATGATCATAATGCTGGTGGAAATTGCGCTCCCGAATCCGTACCGGTAGGTCGAGAACGTAGAGTTATACATATACGTCGCCAGCAGCTCCGTCGCATGCGCCGGTCCGCCCTTCGTCATGATGTACACCAGGTCGAAGGACTTCAAGCTGCCCGAAATACATAAAATTACCGCCACCTGCACCGTGTTCTTAATCATCGGCAATGAGATGGTCAGCAGCTTGCGAGCGCCGGAGACACCGTCGATTTTGGCCGCATCGTGAATCTCACCCGGAATGTTCTGGAGCGCCGACATGAAGATGATGAGATACAATCCAACATAGCTCCAGATCAGCGGGGGCAGCAGTGAATAGATCGCAATATTGCCATCCGAAAGCCAATCCAGTTTCCAACTGGACAATCCTAACGCATCCAGCAGGAAGTTCAGAATCCCAATCTGCGGATGATAAATGTACTGCCAGATCATCCCGATGACCACCGTGGACAACACCATCGGGAGGAATACCGCCGAGCGCAGGAAGCGCTGCAGCAGGTTGCTCTTATGCAGCAGCACGGCCAACACAAGAGCGAGTGGAATTTGCCCGAACACCGAGGCCAGCACGAACACGACGTTATTTTTCAGCGCCCGCCAGAATATGGGATCCCGCAGGATTTCCGCATAATTGCTGAGTCCGGTGTATTTCGCTTCGCCGATGCCCGACCAGTTGAAAAAGCCGTAGTAAGCCGACCAAATCACCGGCACGAAGACGAACAGCGAGTAGATCACCAGCGCGGGCAGCAGCCCGGTGATGATAAAGCTCTTGCTGCGCAATGCGTTCATGCTTACTCACATCCTTTAAGGGAAAAAATAATCCCCCTCCCCCTGAGGGGAAGGGGTTCGCTTTAATTGGCGGCTACCGCTGCAGCCTGTGCATCCTGGATTTTGCGGGCAATATCCTCTGCCTTACCGCCCATCAGCAGCTCCTGCAGCCCGTTGTTCACCACTTCAACCGTGGCCGAGCCCAGCTTGGAGTCGTAAACCGGTACAATCTTCACGCGTTGAATCAGATCGTACAGTTCAACAAACAGCGGATGCGCTTTGCTCTTGTCGAGCTCGATATTGTAGCTGACCAAGGTGCTGCTCTCCAAGGTAGCCTTCTGTCCATCAGGACCAGCCAGTGCATAGAACAGCTTCATCGCCGCTTCTTTCCGAGCTCCCGTCAGCTTCTTGCTAACCCCCAGGCCGGTACCCACGACACCCGAAGTGGTGTCTGGCGCGCCTTTGCCGCCCGGAATCGTCGGAACGATGGTGATATGCGTGTTATCCAGCACTTCCGCCGGTGCATTGTTCACCAGGTTTGCTAATGCCCAACCGCCGTTGACGACCATAGCAGCATTCCCTTGGAAGTATAGCTGCATCATTTGCGTTTCATCGATACTGTTGAAGCCGTCCTGGAACGCCTTGATTTCACCCAGCTTCTGGAATGTAGTCAGTGCTTCGACAAACTCAGGATCCGTAAACTTCGCGCCGTCTTGATCAACTGCCTTCAAGAACCAGTCGGTACCGGTAATCCGGTCTGCCACGGTGCTAAAGAACGTCGACTGTGCAACCCAGTTTGCTTTGTTGCCCAACGCGATTGGAATGACGCCGTTGTCGTTAAACGTTTGGATAGCGGTCTCCAGCTCTTCCCACGTTTCCGGCACTTTAACGTTATATTTCTTAAACAGGGCATCATTGTAGAAAATAAACGAGCTTGGTGCGAGGTTCATCGGCACGGAGTAGATTTTTCCGTCCACGGTGTAACCGTCCAGCGCATTCGGAATGAAGTTGTTCTTCCAATCCGGATTGGCATCCAGCTCATCATTGATGGGCTGCAGCAAATCGCCCTTCACGAACTCCTTCGTCATGGCGTCCGGCCACATAACGAACAGATCCGGCATTTCGTCTGCTGCGGCCACCGTCCGCAGACGCGTCTTCAACCCGTCTGTCGGGAGCCCTTCGTCGATGACTTCAATCTCGGGATGCTGGGCCCGGAAGTCTTCAATGATCTTTCGCATGGCCACTGCTTTCGCGTCTTGGCCTGTCCAGTTATGCCAGATGGAGATGCTGACCTTCTCTCCACCGTTATCTCCGCTGCCGGAAGCTTCATTTCCTCCGCCGCAACCTACCAACAATACCATCAGCATGGCGGCGCTGCACAATAATGAGATCCATTTTTTCATCTTGTTTGATTCCCCCCTTGCTTTGATTAAACCCATTGTAATGTTAGCGCTCTCAAAACATAAGGAGAAGAATCGTGGCACCAGGGGTGAAAAATTTCGGCACTCCACACTTATGCGCTTAAATGTTAACCCCATAAAAAAAGTTCTCTGATCCCCATGATGTTGAGAAAACCATTGCTTGTCCGCTCGCAAACCGGCTTCAGCGGCCTGCAGACTACCTTGACCGCATCCGGCCTACAATTTCCTCCACGGCTTTATCCAACGTATCGTAATGAAAGGTGAAGCCCGCCCGTTGCAGCCGTTCCGGCAACACCCAGCGGCTCTTCAGCACCAGCTCGGTTTCCGTGCGAATGAGGCGTGCGCCCAGCTCCAATAGCCAGCGCGGAGCGGGCAAGCCGATCGGAACGCCCATCGTCCGGCGCAGGCTGGCCATCAGCTCCCGGTTCGTAACCGGGTTCGGAGCGGATGCGTTAAACACGCCGTCCAGCTCGGGGTGCTCCTGCAGGAACTGGACGATTCGGAACAGGTCCTCCATATGGATCCAGCTAAACTGCTGACGGCCGGATCCTTGAGCTCCGCCCAGCCCAAAGCGCACTAAGTTCCGCAAGGGAGCCATCACCCCGCCGTCGTCCAGCACGATGGCGATCCGCAAGGCGATTTGCCTTGTAGCCGGGAGATTAAAGGCAAAAAAAGCCTCCTCCCACGCCTTCGCGACGTCGACCGAAAAGCCAGTGCCAATTTCCCCGCCCTGCTCCGTCATCGGGCGATCTTCCGCATGCCGATAAATTGTCGCCGTACTGGAGTTCATCCATAATGCCGGCGGACGATGGCAGGCCAGGACGCACTCCCCCAGCTGACGTGTCGTTTCCGTCCGGGAATTCAAGATCTGGCGCCGGTTCTCCGGCGTATAGCGGCAATTCACCGACCGGCCAGCCAAATTAAGCAGCAGGTCCGCCCCTTCCAACGCCTCCACAATAGCGTTTGGGTCCTCCCAGGAGATATGCGGAGCTTGTCTGGAAATGATCTTAACGTCCGCTCCCCGTTCCTGAAACCGCCGCGCAAACGCCTGCCCGACAAACCCTGTTCCCCCGGCCAATACCACCTTTGGCATGCGATCCTCTCCTTCGCCCAGATATTTGGTTTCATTATATCATGGAGGTGAGGATGAGGTTTCCATCCAAAAGTTGCAAAATCGAGCAGAGTTAGGAGATAATCTCTCTAACTGCAGATAAGTCCAGCGGTATGATGTCAAGCTGTTGATTTAATCGAATTGGAAATTTCCCGTGCCTGTTGAGCGCGGAGTCACGAAAAAAGGGCGCATCAAACCAAACCCAGCCAAAAACCATGTCAGATACCAGATTTTTACTGGGAATTCGTGAAGGACTAAGGCAAAGGAGGCGTTAATCCTTGGCGCTATTCACCTTCCTTCGAGGCGTGTAGAGTTGGCCGCTGCGTAGCAGCACATCGACCAGACGCACGAGTTTTCTTGCCGTTAAGACGAGGGCGCGTTTGTGTTGATTCTTGGGCACTTCGTGATACTTCTTCCGGTAATATTCACCGAATTCTT